>JAGQSL010000186.1 GCA_020439525.1 Acidimicrobiales bacterium
CAGCCCGAGTTCACCCAGCTCGACATCGAGATGAGCTTCGTCGTCGAGGACGACGTGATCGCCCTCGCCGAGCGGATCGTCTCGGCGCTGTGGGCGCTGATCGGCCACGAGATCCCCCTCCCGATCCCGCGGATCACCTACGCCGAGGCCATGCGCCGGTACGGCTCCGACAAGCCCGACCTCCGCTTCGACCTCGAGCTGGTCGACTGCACGGCGTACTTCGCCGACACCGGCTTCGGCGTGTTCCAGGCACCCCACGTCGGCGCCGTCGTGATGCCCGGCGGGGCGGCCCAGACCCGCAAGCAGCTCGACGCCTGGCAGGACTGGGCCAAGGCGCGCGGCGCTCGGGGCCTGGCGTACGTGCTCGTCGGCGACGACGGCGAGCTGAAGGGCCCGGTGGCCAAGAACCTGTCGGACGACGAGCGCGCCGGGCTCGCCGCCCACTGCGGCGCCGCGCCGGGCGATGCCATCTTCTTCGGGGCCGGCAGCGAGCGCGCCGCCAAGGCGCTCCTCGGGGCCGCCCGCCTCGAGATCGGCCGGCGGTGCGAGCTCATCGACGAGGGCGCCTGGGCGTTCACCTGGGTGGTCGACGCCCCGCTGTTCGAGCCGGCGGGCGAGACCGACGACGTCGCCGTCGGGTCGGGCGCGTGGACCGCCGTGCACCACGCCTTCACCTCGCCCAAGCCGGAGTGCCTCGACACGTTCGACGCCGACCCGGGCTCGGCGCTCGCCTACGCCTACGACATCGTCTGCAACGGCAACGAGATCGGTGGCGGCAGCATCCGCATCCACCGCCGCGACGTCCAGGAGCGGGTGTTCGAGGTGATGGGGCTCAGCGCCGAGGAGGCCGAGGAGAAGTTCGGCTTCCTGCTCGAGGCGTTCCGCTACGGCGCCCCGCCCCACGGCGGCATCGCGTTCGGCTGGGATCGCATCTGCGCGCTGCTCAGCGGCGCCCCGTCGATCCGCGAGGTCATCGCCTTCCCGAAGACCGGCGGCGGGTTCGACCCGCTGACCAGCGCCCCGGCGCCCATCACGGCCGCCCAGCGCCGGGAGGCCGGCGTCGACGCCATCCCCGAGCGACCCGCCGGCGCCTCGGAGTAGCGTCCGGCCGTCGCCGGCGTGGGGTCGGCGCCGACACGTGGGGGGACCGATGGGGCCGACCGGAGCGCAGCGCTCGCCGATCGTGGTGATCCTGCTCAGCATCGTGGCGGCGAGCCGCCGGTGAGCTGGCTCACCGGCTTCTGGGTGCTGCTCCCGCTCGTGGGCGGCCTGGTGTGGCTGTTCAAGGTCCAGGGCCGCCTCAACGAGTACTGGGCAAGCACGCCGGGGGCCTAGCGCCGCCCGGAACCATGCGGATCGGCGGCGCCAGGGGCGGGTAGCGTCGACCCGTGCTGCTCGCCCGGAAGCTCCGGAGGTCGTCCACCGACCTCTCGACCCCCCGCTACGGGGACCGCTTCGGGTACCACTACGACCCCGAGGGCTTCGGGCGCTTCAGCGAGCGGATCGCCCACACGCTGGGCACGGCCCGGTTCCTGGCCGTGCAGACGTTGGTGGTGATCCTCTGGTTCACCTGGAACGCCACCGCACCGCCGGAGTGGCGCTTCGACAAGTACCCGTTCATCCTGCTCAACCTGGCGTTCTCCACCCAGGCCGCCTACGCGGCGCCGCTGATCCTGCTCGCCGAGACCCGCCAGGCCGAGCGCGACCGGCGCGAGGCGGCCGAGGATCGCCGCCGGGCGGCCGAGGTCAAGGCCGACCTCGACTACCTCGCCCGCGAGCTCGCCAGCCTGCGGATGCGGGTCATCGACTCCGACGACCTCAACCGCCTGGAGGCCAAGCTCGACCGCCTCCTGGCCAAGGACAAGGACCGCGACGCCAAGGACGCCGGCGGCGTCGGCGCCACCTGACGTGGACGACCTGTTCTCGTCGTCGGTCGAGGACCAGCTGAGCCGCCGCGCCCCGCTCGCCGACCGCCTCCGTCCCCGCACGCTCGACGACATCGTCGGCCAGCAGCACCTCGTGGGGCCGGGCCAGCCCCTGCGGGTGCTGATCGAGGCCGACCGGCTCTCGTCGGTGATCCTCTGGGGCCCGCCGGGAACGGGCAAGACCACCCTGGCGCGAGTGATCGCCGGCCACACCGCCAAGGCGTTCGAGACCCTCTCGGCGGTGACCGCCGGGGTCAAGGACGTGCGCGACGTCGTGGCCCGCGCCCAGCAGCGCCTGGGCGAGCGCCAGCAGGGAACGATCCTGTTCCTCGACGAGGTGCACCGGTTCAACAAGGCCCAGCAGGACGCCCTGCTGCCGTCGGTGGAGAGCGGTCTGCTGATCCTCATCGGCGCCACCACCGAGAACCCGTACTTCGAGGTGAACCCGCCGCTGCTCAGCCGCTCCACGCTGTTCCGCCTCGAGTCGCTGGGGCCCGACGCCGCCCGCGAGCTCATCGCCAAGGGGCTGGCCGCCGAGGGGGCATCGGCCGACGACGACGCCATCGAGCACCTCGCCGGACGCGCCAACGGCGACGGACGCCACACGCTCACCAGCCTCGACGTCGCCATCGCCCTGGCACAGCAGCGGGCGGCAGGCGAGGGCGGCGGCGCCCTCGTCACCCTGGCCGATGCGGAGGCGGCGCTCGGCACCAAGGCGCTGCGGTACGGGCGAGACGACCACTACGACGTGATCTCGGCGTTCATCAAGAGCATCCGGGGCTCGGACATCGACGCCGGCCTGTACTGGCTGGCCACCATGCTCGAGGCTGGAGAGGACGCCCGGTTCATCGCTCGGCGCCTGGTCATCCTGGCGTCCGAGGACGTCGGCGAGGCCGACCCGCTGTCGCTGCTGGTCGCGACCGCGGCGGCTCAGGCCGTCGAGTACGTGGGCCTCCCCGAAGCGCAGCTCAACCTGGCGCAGGCCGTGGTCCACCTCGCGGCGGCTCCGAAGTCCAACCGCAGCACGGTGGCCATCGGGCGAGCGCGCGCCGCCGTCCGTGAACGGCCCTCGTCGGGCGTGCCCGCCCACCTGCGCGACGCCCACTACCAAGGTGCGTCGCGCCTCGGGCACGGCTCGGGGTACGAGTATCCTCACGACGATCCGCGGGGCTGGGTGCCCCAGGAGCACCGGCCGCCCGAGGTGGCCGACCAGGTGTACTACGAGCCCTCCGGGCACGGTCGGGAACGGGAGATCGCCCAGCGCATGGCAGAGCGACGCAGCAGCGAGGAGCCTCGATGATCGTCGCCGAGCTGGCCGCGAGCGACCTGGCGCTCATCATCGTCACCGGGTGCAGCATCGTGGCCGTCGTGGCCACGCTGTTCGCCCTCCAGCGGATCCTCGTGGCCGTGCGTCGCGTCACCCGGACGCTCGACGAGCTCAACGCCCAAGCGCTCCCGCTGATCGACGACATGGCCGCTGCGCTGGCCGAGGCGAACGTCGAGCTCGAGCGGGTCGATCGCCTCGTCGGCAGCGCCGAGTCCATCTCGGCCACGGTCGACGCCACGTCGAAGCTCGCCTACCGGGCGCTCTCCGCGCCCGTGATCAAGACCGTCGCCCTGCGCTCCGGAGCGAGTCGGGCGGCTCGGCGGATGCGGAGGTAGCCGACGTGTTCAAGCGGATCATCTGGATG
>JAGQSL010000187.1:0-6504 GCA_020439525.1 Acidimicrobiales bacterium
AAGGACCAGGACGGCAACGACGTCTCGCTCTCGGACTTCCGGGGCGACAAGGCCGTCGCCCTCGTCTTCTACCCCTTCACCTTCACCGGGGTCTGCGAAGGCGAGCTGTGCGCGCTGCGCGACGATCTGTCGACCTACGAGTCGGCCGGGGTGCAGGTGCTGGCGGTCTCGTGCGACAGCCGCTTCTCGCAGGGGGTGTGGGCCGGTCAGCAGGGCTACACGTTCCCGCTGCTCTCGGACTTCTGGCCCCACGGCGCCACCGCGCAGGCCTACGGGGTGTTCAACGACCAGCTGGGCTGCGCCATCCGGGCGACGTTCGTGATCGACCGCGACGGGACCATCGTCGACGCCTTCGAGACCGACAACCTGGGCACGGCTCGCGAGAAGGATCGATACGCCGAGGCGCTCACCAAGCTCTGATCGGGGAGGTGCTCCGCCGTCAGAGGCGGCGGAGCACCGTCACCACCCGGCCGAACAGCTGTACCTCGGCCGCGGGGAACACCATCGGCGACAGGCGCTCGTTGGCCGGGATGAGCGTCACCTGGTCGCCGCTGCGCTCGTAGGTCTTGACCGTCGCCTCCTCGCCGGGGATGCCGGCGACGACGATCTCGCCGTTGCGCGCCTCGGTCTGGGACCGGACCACGACGAAGTCGCCGTCGAGGATGCCGACGTCGATCATCGAGTCGCCCCGGACCTTCAGCATGAACAGGTCGCCCTCGCCGGTGAGGTCGGCCGGGACCGGGACCACCTCCTCGACGTTCTCCTGGGCCAGCACGTCGGTGCCGGCCGCCACCTCGCCGACGAGCGGCACGTGGCGGACGGGGCGCCGCTCCACGGCCGCACCCGACGACGGGTCGAAGCGCACCTCGATGGCTCGGGGCTTGGCGGGATCGCGCCGCAGGTACCCGAGGCGCTGGAGCGTGGAGAGGTGCGAGTGGACCGTGGAGGGGGAGCCGAGGCCCACCGTCTCGCCGATCTCGCGCACCGACGGCGGGTAGCCGCGCTCGCGCATCGAGGCATCGATGCAGTCCAGGATCTGGCGCTGGCGGGCGGTGAGCGCGTGGTCGGCCATCGGTGCTCCTTGGGTCGAGGCCCGCCGGGGCAGCGGCGGGTGACGAGACCGTACCATCGCGCACGTGTTCGGGCAAACACCCGTTCGAATCCGGGCTTGACGGCGAACGGCTGTTCGTGCGTAGAGTGGGCGGAGCCGAACAGGCGTTCGTCGAACGCACCGTCGATCCGCCGCTTCGGACCCTTCGTTGTCACACCCCCCGGGGAGCATCACGCCATGGCTGCGATCATCGAACCCCACCGTCACCTCCGTGCGGCGCCCGAGCGCCCGGCCCTGCGCCTCGTCGCCGGCGGCCGCGGCCACGCCGAGGTCGCACCGATCGACCTCGGCCTCGGTGCCGGGCACCTGGTCGCTGCGGTCGCCGTCCTCCTGGCGCTCCTGCTCGGTGCCCTCGCGATCGGCAACGGCGCCCTCGCCGGCCTCGCCCCTGCGCCTGGCGGCGCCTCGGCCCCCGCTGGCGCAGCGGCCGACACCGCCACCGTCGAGGTGCACGCGGGCGACACGCTCTGGTCCATCGCTCGTCGCCTCCAGCCGACGGGCGACGTGCGCGCCCTGGTCGACGAGCTGGTCGCCCTCAACGGCACCGCACCCCTGCAACCGGGCGCCACCGTCGCCGTTCCCCGCTGAGCCCGGTCGCCTCGCGGTGCGGGGCGCCAGGGGGAGGGCGGGTAGCGTCGCGACGTGCGCTGTCCGGCTTGTGGCTCCCTCGATGACAAGGTGATCGACTCGCGCCAGTCCGAAGACGGGCAGCTGATCCGCCGGCGGCGTGCCTGCCTCGCCTGCCAGCGGCGCTTCACCACCTTCGAGCGCCTCGAGGAGGTTCCCCTCACCGTGGCCAAGCGCTCCGGCGATCGCCAGCCGTTCGATGCGACGAAGGTGATCGCCGGCCTCGAGCTCGCGACCAAGGGGCGGCCCGTCGGGGCTGACGACCTGGGCCGGGTGGCCACGGAGGTCGAGGAGGCGATGCGGCTCCAGGGCACGGAGGTCACGAGCGACGACGTGGGTCGCGCCGTGCTCGAGCGGCTCCGCGAGCTCGATGTGGTCGCGGCGGTGCGGTTCGCGTCGGTGTACAAGGAGTTCGACGACCTCGCCGACTTCGAACGCGAGCTCGACGAGCTGATGGGCCCGTCGCGGCTGACGAAGAGCACCGAGCCCAAGCGGCGCTGAGCGCCCGTCGGGCTCAGCGCCGGACGTAGCGGGCGAACAGCAGGTCGTCGACGGGGTCGTGCCAGAGGTGGGCCAGCGCCAGCCGACGGGCCCGGGCCCGGCCGCCGACCGCCACCCGCAGGGCGTCGCCGCCCACGAGGGTCGGCGACAGGGTCAGATCGATCTCGTCGACCGCCTCGGCGTCGAGGAGTTGGCCGTTCAGGCTCGGGCCGCCCTCGCACAGGACCGTCCGGTGGCCCATGCGATCGAGCAGGGCCAGGGCCTCGAGCAGCTCGACCGTCGTCGCCCCGACCCGGTGCACGTCGGCGACGGCGGCGAGCGCCTCGACCCTCCCGGCCGGCGCCTGGTCGCCCGTCAGCACGAGGACGGGTTCGGGCGCCTCGGCGAAGACGGGCGACGACGGGGCGAGGTCGAGCGAGCCCGACACGATGGCGATCCGGGGATGGGCCGACTGTCCCCGGGCGATCCGCTGCGCTTGGCGAGCGGGCGAGGTGCGTGGGGGCCCGTAGCCCTCGGCCCGCACCGTGCCGGCGGCGACGAGGATCACGTCGGCGACGGCCCGCAGCGCCCCGAACACGTGGCGGTCGGCCTCGCCGCCGAGCCCTCCGGAGACGCCGTCGATCGCCGTGGCGCCGTCGATGCTCGCCACCATGTTGAGCATCACCCACGGGCGCCCGGCCGGTGCGGGGCGCTCGGCCAGCCCGTGGGCGCGGTCGACGTCGACGTCGTCGGCGGCGGGGAGCAGCTGGCGCACGGCGGGCACGGTACCCGCGCCCCTGGCAGCATGGGCCGATGGACGTCGAGGAGCGCACCGCCTTTCGGACCTGCCCGCTGTGCGAGGCGGGTTGCGGCTTGGAGATCACCGTGAAGGGCGACCGGGTGACGAGGATCCGGGGCGACCAGCACGACGTGTTCAGCCACGGCTTCTTGTGCCCGAAGGGCTCCACCCTGCGCCAGCTGCACGAGGATCCCGACCGGCTGCGCCAGCCGCTCGTGCGGCGCGATGGCGAGCTGGTGGCGGTGAGCTGGGAGGAGGCGTTCGCCGAGGTGGAGCGCCGCTTCACCGCGTTCGCCGACGAGCACGGCCGCGAGGCGCTCGGGGTCTACGTCGGCAACCCGAACGCCCACAACCTCTCGGCCCTCCTGTACCTGAAGCCCCTGCTGAAGTCGCTGGGCACCCGCAACGTCTTCTCGGCGAGCACGGTCGACCAGCGGCCCAAGGAGCTCTCGTCGGCCTGGCTCTTCGGCGGTGGGCTGTCGATCCCCGTGCCCGACGTGGACCGCACCGACCTGCTGGTCGTGCTCGGCGCCAACCCGTACGCATCCAACGGCAGCCTGGCGACCGCGCCCGACTGGCCCGGTCGCATCGAGGCCATGCGCGCGCGGGGCGGTCGGTTGGTGGTCGTCGACCCGCGCCGGAGCCGCACCGCCGAGGAGGCCGACCTCCACCTGGCGATCCGCCCGGGCACCGACGCCCTCCTCCTCGCCGCCGTCGTCACCGCTCTGGCCGCCGCCGGTTCGATCGACGCCGGGACGGCGGGCGAGTGGGTCGATGGCATCGACGAGGTGGTGGCGCTCCTCGCGCCGTTCACCCCGGCCGCGGTCGCCCCCGTCGTCGGGATCGACGCCGCCGCCATCGAGGCGCTGGCCGCCGAGCTGGCCGCGGCGCCGTCGGCGGCGGTGTACGGGCGCATCGGCACCACCACGGCGGAGTTCGGCACCGTGGCGTCGTGGCTGGTGGACGTGGTGAACATCGTGACCGGCAACCTCGACCGCCCGGGCGGCACCATGTTCGCCAAGGCGGCGGCCGGGGCCTCCAACACCCGGGGCAAGCCACGCGAGGGGCGAGCGCTGAAGACGGGTCGGCACCGCAGCCGGGTGCGCGGGGCGGCCGAGACGATGGGCGAGCTGCCCGCCGCTTGCCTCGCCGAGGAGATCGACACGCCGGGCGCCGGCCAGATCCGCGGCCTGGTGACCGTGGCGGGGAACCCGGTCCTGTCGACACCGAACTCCGAGCGGCTCGACGCGGCCCTCGGCACCCTCGACCTCTACGTCGCGGTCGACATCTACTGCAACGAGACGACGCGGCACGCGGACGTGATCCTCCCGCCGCCGAGCGCGCTGCAGAAGGGCCACTACGACCTCGCCCTCCTGCAGGTGGCCCTGCGGAACGTGGCCAACTACTCCGCGCCGGTCCTGCCGCTCGACGACGGGCAGCCCGACGAGTGGGAGATCCTGGCCCGCCTGGCCCTCATCGCCCAGGGCATGGGCGCCGACGCCGACCCGGCGATCGTCGACGACCTCGTGGTCGGCGCGCTCGTGCAGGCGGCGGTGGGCGACGAGCACGGCCCCCTCCACGGCCGCGACGCGGCCGATGTGCTGGCCGAGCTGGCGCCGCGCACCGGCCCCGAGCGCCTGCTCGACCTCCTGTTGCGCACCGGCCCCTACGGCGACGGGTTCGGCGCGGGCGTGGAGGAGTCGGTCGCGGGCGTGCCGGGGCTATCGCTCGACGTGCTGCTGGCGCACCCCCACGGCGTGGACCTGGGACCGCTCGAGCCCCGGCTCCCCGACGTGCTGCGGACGCCCACCGGGCGGATCGACCTGCTCGTGGAGGCGGTGGTGGGCGACCTGCCCCGCCTCGAGGCGGTCCTCGCCCGCCCGGTGCCCGAGGCGGTGCTCGTCGGCCGGCGCGACCTGCGGTCGAACAACTCGTGGATGCACAACATCGAGGTGCTGGTGAAGGGCCGGCCGCGCTGCACGCTGCACGTCCACCCCGACGATGCGGCTCGCTGGGGCCTGGTCGACGGGGCGCAGGCGGTGGTCACGGGTCGGGTGGGGCGCATCGAGGTGCCGGTGGAGGTCACCGACGCCGTGCGCACCGGCGTGGTGAGCCTGCCCCACGGCTGGGGCCACGACCTCGAGGGCGTCGCGCTGGGGGTGGCGAACCGCCACGCAGGCGTGAACTCCAACGTGGTCACCGACGAGGCGGTGCTCGACGTGCCCTCGGGCAACGCCGTGCTCAACGGCATCCCCGTGGCCGTCGCGGCCGCCTGATCGGGGCCGTCAGCCGGGCGGCGCCAGCGCCGGGTCCGAGCCCGGCCGCACCACGGCGCGCACCTTCCGCAGGGCGCGGCAGAGGGCGTCGAGCTCGTCGGGCTCGAGCACGCCGGTGAGGTTGCGGTCGACCAGTTCGAGGTGCGACGGCAAGATGTCCTCCACCAGGTCGCAGCCCGCCTCGGTGATCACCGCGTGGAACACCCGGCGGTCGCGCTCGTGCTGCTCGCGCTCGGCGTAGCCGGCGTCGAAGAGCCGGTCGACCACGCGGGTGAGGCCGCTGGGGGAGAGCGTGGCCTGCTCGGCCAGGTCGCTCATGCGGAGCCGGCCGTCGGGGGAGCGGGCGAGGCGCAGCAGCACCTCGAAGGCGGTGCCGGTGACCCCGTGCGCCTCGAGGTCGGCCGCGATCGCGCTGCGGAGCCCGGCGTGGACCTCGATCAGCAGGCCCACCGCGGTGAGCCGGGGGTCGTCGTGGAGGTGGTTGCGCGGCGAACGAGCCATCGAGCGGGACCTGTACCCCGTCTGGTCCCCATCGAATCCACAACCCTCGGGGGTCGTGTGGATGAACGGGGGCCCAATCCCCGCGAAATACACAGGGTTGTTCCCCTTCCAACCCACAGGGGCCTCGCCCTAGGTTGGCTCCGGCGTCGACGGGCGCCGGGCCGGACGGTCGGAACTAGTGGTGTGGGATCTCCTCGGCGACGGCTCGCCGGTGCCGGGGGGCGAGACGTGAGGGAGCCTCGGGACCGCGTGCGGGAGCGAGCCCCTTCGACCTGCCCGTCCGTGCCCGGTGCCCGTCGCCTGGCGCCCTGCGGGGTGCCGGGCGACGGTGCGGGCGAAAACCTGGCTCCAGCCGTTGACACCGCTGTAGTTACCGTGGTGTAGTTTGGCTTCTACATCTTGTGGTGCCGGGGCGACAGGGGACGTCTTGACCACAAGGGGTTGTGGTCTGGGCAAGGGCGCCCGGGCACGGTGGCCTCGCCACCGACCGACCATCCGGCACCGACCACCCATCACCTCCCGACCACCCTCCACCCTCGCTGAGGAGCGCACCATGGCCCTGGCCCCCGAGCAGACCGGCATCGGCATCCGCCGCCACTTCACCACCGAGGGCGTGCACCCCTACGACGAGGTGACCTGGGAGCGGCGCGACGCCCGGATCACGAACTACCGCGACGGCTCGGTGGCCTTCGAGCAGCTCGACGTGGAGT
>JAGQSL010000187.1:6514-6673 GCA_020439525.1 Acidimicrobiales bacterium
AACATCGTCGCCCAGAAGTACTTCCGGGGCACGCTCGGCACCGAGGAGCGCGAGTCGTCGCTCAAGCAGGTGATCGACCGCGTCGCCGACACCATCACCCGCTGGGGCCTCGAGGGCGGCTACTTCGTCGACGAGCGCGAGGCCGAGACCTACCGGGCG
>JAGQSL010000188.1 GCA_020439525.1 Acidimicrobiales bacterium
CGGGTCACCGTGATCGCCGCCGGGTTCGATCGCTGGGAGGAGAAGCCCGGGCGCTCCTCGGCCCGGCGCGAGCCGACCACCGGCGAGGTGCCCCGCGCCCGTCCCTCGGCGGCGGCCGGCGACCTCTTCGCCGACGAGCCCGAGGGCGGCGACGACGGCGAGGGCGGCGACGACGAGTTCGACGTCCCCTCGTTCCTGAAGTAGCGGCGGCGCCCCGCCCGCGGTGGCCTTCGCCCACGCCTTCACCGATCGCCGACACGGCGACGTGGGCGATGTCGATGCCTGGCTCGCCACCGCCGGCTCCGGCCTCGCTCCGCCTCCGGGCCCGCCGACCTGGCTCTCGCAGGTCCACGGCGCCGAGGTGGTGGTGGTGACCGAGCCCGGCGAGCACGCCGGCGCGGCGGCCGACGCCGCCGTCACGGTGGTCCCCGGGGCGCCCCTGGTGGTGCGGACCGCCGATTGCGCGCCGATCCTGCTCGAGGGGCGCGTGGGCATCGGGGTGGTCCACGCGGGCTGGCGCGGGCTCGAGGCGGGGGTGGTCGAGGCCGCCGCCGACGCCCTGTCCGGCCTCGGCGGGGAGCCCGACACCGTGCGCCTCGGGCCGTGCATCCGCCCCCGCTGCTACGAGTTCGGCGAGGTCGAGCTCGACCGGGTGGCCGCCCGCTGCGGCGACACCGTCCGTGCCACCACCGCCTGGGGGACCCCGGCCCTCGACCTGGCCGCGGGCGTGGCCGAGGCCGCCCGCCGCCTCGGCCTGCGGTTCGACGACGACGGCACCTGCACCGCGTGCAGCCCCCGGCACTGGTCGTTCCGGGCCCGAGCCGACCGTGGCCGCCAGGCGCTCGTGGCCTGGGTGGTGCCGTCGTGAGCACGCTCGACCAGGCCACGCTGCTCGCCCGGGTCGAGCGGGTGCGCGATCGCATCGCCGCCGCCGGCGGCGATCCCGACCGCGTGGTGCTGCTCGCGGTCACCAAGGGCTTCGGGCCCGAGGTCGCGCGGGCGGCCGCCGAGGCCGGGCTGGTCGACCTCGGCGAGAACTACGCCCAGGAGCTGGTGGCCAAGGCGCCGGTCCTCGCCGAGGCGGGCCACGCCGTGCGCTGGCACGCCATCGGGCGCCTCCAGCGCAACAAGGTCCGGGCCCTGGCCCCGATCGTCCACCTCTGGCAGACCGTCGATCGGGTGGAGCTCGGTGCCGAGATCGCCCGTCGAGCCCCGGGGGCGCGCGTGCTCGCCCAGGTGAACGTCTCCGACGAGCCGCAGAAGGGCGGGTGCGACCCAGCCGAGGCGCCCCGGCTGGTCGGCGAGCTGGGCGAGCTGGGCCTCGACGTGCAGGGGCTCATGACCGTGGGCCGCACGGGCGACCCGCGTGCGGCAGCCGAGGGGTTCGCCCGGTTGCGCCGCCTCGCCGACGACCTCGACCTCCCGGTGAGGTCGATGGGGATGTCGGGCGACCTCGACGTGGCCGTCGCCGAGGGCGCCACCATGGTCCGGGTGGGGGCGGCCCTGTTCGGGCCCCGTCCTGGCGTCCCGGAGCGCCCGCGCGCTCCCCGCTAGTCTTCGGGCCATGTGGCGCAAGGCGATGGTGTACCTCGGGCTCGGCGACGATGCCGAGTACGACGAGTACGGCAGGGACGACGGCTACGAGCCCGAGCGCGCACCGGTTCGCGAGCGGCCCGCCCCGCGCCAGTCGCCGCCACCGTCGTCCTACGCCGAGGAGCCCTCGGCGATCGGTGCGGTGCGGCCCATCAACCCCCGGGGCGCCGCGGACCCCCGTGAGGCCTCCGAGCTCGGCCAGACCGTGACCCCCGCCGCGCCCGGTGGCGGGGCGGTCGCCCGGCCCCGTCCCCAGGTGGTGCGCCCGGTGGCGGTCACGCCCAACGCCAAGCCCTTCGTGGTCATGCCCACGTCGTTCAACCAGGCCCAGGACGTGGCCGACCGCTTCAAGGGCAGCCAGCCGGTGATCATGAACCTGCAAGGCGCCGATCGCGACCTGTCTCGGCGGCTCATCGACTTCGCGAGCGGGCTCTGCTACGGCCTCGGTGGCCAGATGGAGCGGGTGGCCAACCAGGTGTACCTCCTCACGCCCACCAACGTGGAGGTCTCGGCCGAGGAACGTCGTCGGCTCCACGAACGGGGCTACGACACCTGACGTTGCGCCCCGGCACCGCCCGGGACCGGGAGTAGGGTGTCGCCCATGGAGCTCACCCTCAAGCGCATGCTCGAGCACGCGGAGTTCAAGAAGTACCGCGGCAAGGGCTACGACCCCACCGAGGTCGATGACTTCCTCGACAAGGCGGTCGCCATGGCCGGCAAGGTCGAGGTCCAGCTCCAGGCGCTCGAGCAGGCGAAGGGGCCGGGCGGCGGCCCGTCCCCCGCCGAGGTCGAGGCCGAGGTGGAGCGCCGGGTGGCCGAGCGCCTCGCCGAGCAACCGGCGCCGGCCGCGTCGGGGCCGAGCGAGGACGAGATCGCCGAGGAGGCCCGGCGGACCCTCGCCCTGGCCCAGCGCACGGCCGATGCCGCGGTGCGCGAGGCGCGCGACGATGCGGCCAAGATCCTGGCCGACGCCCAGGAGCGGGCGGCGGCGCTGGTCGCCGACGCCGAGACCGCCGCCGAGGCGACGCGGGCCGATGCCGACGGCTACGCCGCCACCACCCGCGCCGACGCCGAGGCCTACGCCGCCTCCACCAAGGAGGGCGCCGACGGCTACGCCACCGCCACCAAGGCCGAGGTGGACGCCGAGGCGGCCCGCGAGCGGCGCGAGGCGCGCCAGCGCCTGGCCACCGAGATCGCCGAGCTCGAGGGCCGGCGCGAGGACCTCCGCTCCGATGTCGGGGTGCTCGAGCGCCACGTGGAGGAGCAGCGCTCGCAGCTGGGCTCGACCCTCGCCGAGCTGCAGCAGCTCCTCGACGACCCGACCGGGTTCCGCATGGCACCGGTGCCGGCCCTGATCGATCCCGAGCTCCCGGACTTCTCCGACCTCGAGGAGCCCGAGCCGGCGTCGGAGCCCGAGCCCGAGCCGGAGGCGGCGTCGGTGGCCGACGAGCCGGCCGAGCCGTCGCCGCCCGACGAGCAGGAGCCCTCCGAGACGGTCGCGCCCGAGGCGGTGGTCGTCGAGGTCGTCGAGATCGACGAGGTGGTGGTGCTCGATGACGAGGCGCCCCCGTCGCCCGCCGCGGAGGGGTCGCCGCCCGAGCCCGCCGCCTCGGCCACCGAGCCCGCGGCGGAGGAGGCCGAGTCGAGCGACGGGCCCACGGCCGACGGCCCGGGTGGCCCCCCAGCGCCGCTGCCGCTCACGTTCGACGAGGTCGATCACGAGGTGCCGGGCCTCGGCGCCTTCGACGCCGGGCCGCCGACCGCCCCGGTGAGCCGGGTGGAGCTCGGCGTGGACGATGGCGCGGAGGACGATGCGTTCCTGGCCGAGTTGCGCAAGGCCATGGCCGACGACGAGCCGCTCGGCCCGCGCGACGACGTCGTAGGCGATCGCAGCGACGAGCTCTTCGAGGACGACGACCGGCGCGGCTGGCGCTTCGGTCGGCGGCGCTGATCGCCGTGGCCTCGACCAAGGCGGCGCCCAAGCGGGCCGCCACCGCGGCGAAGCAGACGGCCACCCCGGCCAAGGCCTCGGCCAAGAAGGCGCCAGCCAAGAAGGTGGCCCCAGCGAAGGCGTCGGCCAAGAAGGCCGTCGCGAAGAAGGCGGTGCCGGCGAAGGCGTCGGCCAAGAAGGCGCCAGCGAAGAAGGTGGCCCCGGCGAAGGCGTCGGCCAAGAAGGCCGTCGCGAAGAAGGCGCCCGCGAAGAAGGCGTCCGCCGCGAAGAAGGCGCCCGCCACGAAGGCCCCAGCCAAGAAGCGAGCGGCGCCCTCGCCGTTCCCCGAGCGCTGGCTCACCAAGCAGCAGGAGATGCTCGAGGTCGAACGGGCCACCTACCTGCGCCAGGCCGAGACGCTCCAAGCCGAGGCCGACATGCTCGTGGCCGACTTCGAGTCCGGCGACGTCCAGTTCGACGAGGAGTCGGGCGAGGGCGACACCTTGAGCATGGAGCGCGAGCGAGACCTCCAGCTGTCGGCCCAGGCGCGCGCGGCCATCGAGGAGATCGACCACGCCCTCGCCAAGTTCGCCTCGGGCACCTACGGCATCTGCGAGGCATCGGGCCAGCCGATCCCCAAGGAGCGCCTCGAGGCGATCCCGTGGGCGCGCGAGCGCGTCGAGTTCAAGGTCGGGGGCTTCGGCCGCCGCTAGGCCGATCCCGATGGCCGACGCCACCTCCACCGACGCGAGCGACCCGAGCGCGCCCGCCACCGACGCGTCCGACCCGGCGACGCCGGCCACCGACGCGTCCGAGCCGGCGACGCCGGCCTCGCCGCCCCGACGGCTCGGGCTCATCGCCGTCGTGGCCACCGTCAGCCTCCTCGTCGACCAGCTGTCCAAGCACTGGGCCGTGAGCTCGCTGTCGGACGGCCACGTCGTCGACGTGGTGGGCTCCCTGCGGTTCAACCTGGCCTACAACACCGGCGTCGCCTTCAGCATGGGCACCGGGCGCGGGCTCGGGCCGTGGATCACCGTGCTCGCCCTCGCCGTCGTCGTCGGCCTGTCGCTGGGGGCCACCAGTCGCACCACCGTGGGCGCCGTCGCGGCGGGCCTGATCGCCGGCGGCGCCGTCGGCAACCTGCTCGACCGAGCGTTCCGAGGCGATGCGGGGTTCCTCCACGGCGGGGTGGTCGACTTCATCGACCTCCAGTGGTGGCCCGTGTTCAACGTGGCCGACGCGTGCGTGGTGGTGGGGGCCGGCCTCCTGGTCGTGGCCAGCTTCCGCGCCCCGGCGACGTGACCGCGGAGCGCCTCGAGGTCGAGGTCCCCGCCGCGCTCGATGGCGAGCGGGTCGATCGGGTGGTGGCGATGGTGGCCGACGTGAGCCGCACCGTGGCCACCCGGATGGTGGCCGAGGGGGCCGTCGAGGTCGACGGCACGGCGATCACGCGCGGCGCCGATCGCCTGCGCGCCGGCTCGTCGCTGCGGCTCCGGGTGCCCGAGCTCGATGCCGATCCGGTCCCGACGGCCGATGCCGACGTCGAGGTCCCGGTCGTGCACGAGGACGAGCACGTGATCGTGGTCGACAAGCCCGCCGACCTGGTGGTCCACCCGGGCGCCGGCCACGTGGGGGCCACGCTGGTGAACGGCTTGCTGGCGCGCTACCCGGAGCTCGAAGGGGTCGGCGACCCCGAGCGCCCGGGGATCGTGCACCGCCTCGATCGCGGCACGTCGGGGCTGCTGATGGTGGCGCGCACCTCGCTGGCCTACGGGTCGCTCGTCGCCCAGCTGAGCGAGCGGTCGGTCGACCGGCAGTACCGCACGGTGGTGTGGGGGCACCTCGAGTCGACGCGGGGCGTGGTCGATGCGCCGATCGGCCGTTCGCCCAAGCACCCCACGAAGATGGCGGTCACCGAGCGGGGCAAGCCGGCGCGGACCCGCTACGAGGTGGAGGCGACGTTCACCACGCCGGTCGACGCCTCGTTGCTGGTGTGCCGCCTCGAGACGGGCCGCACCCACCAGATCCGGGTGCACCTTTCGGCCATCGGCCACCCGGTCGTCGGCGACGAGCGCTACCACGGCGTGCGCCAGTCGCTGCCGTGCCCCCGCCCGTTCCTCCACGCCGAGGCGCTCGGCTTCGACCATCCGGCGACGGGCGAGCGCCTCTCGTTCACCTCGCCCCTGCCCGACGACCTCGCCGAGGTGCTGGCCGGGCTGGCCTGAGGGGGGGGAGCTCAGCCGATGGGCTCGGGCCAGGGCGCCTCGCCGCGGGCGATCGAGGCGATGTCGGCGAGCGTCTGGCCCTCGAGGAGCTGGCGCATGTGCTCGCCGACGTTGGCCCACACCGCGAGCAGGACGCACTGGCCCTCGTGGTCGCAGGCGCCGTTCTGGTGGGGCTCGCCGAAGTCGCCCACGACGATCGGGCCGTCGACGGCGCTGACGATCTGGGCGAGCGTGATCTCCTCGGGCGGCCGGGCGAGCACGTAGCCGCCACCGACCCCTCGCTTGGAGCGGACCAGCCCCGCGCCCTTCACGGCGAGGAGGATCTGTTCGAGGTAGGGCTGGGGGAGGGCGGTGCGATCGGCGATGTCGCGCACCGACGTGGGCGAGCCGTCGGCGTGCATGGCGAGCGACAGCAGCGCTCGGCAGGCGTAGTCGCCTCGGGTCGACACCTTCACGAGGCGGCATCCTACGGGCCGAGGTGGCGCTCGGCGGCCGGTGCCGCGCCCGGCTGCGCCCGACGGTGCGATCGGGCGCGGCGGGCGGGTAGCGTTCCCCCCGGTCGATCCGGAGAGGAACGTCGTGGACCAGCCGGTGCTCCCGGACTACGCGGGGGCGTGCATCTCGAACATCGTGCCCGCCCTGCTCGACGGCACGGTCGAGCCGCCGGCCTGGCTCCCCGACCTCGCGCTCGACGCGTCCCAGGTGGTGCTGCTCGTGCTCGACGGGCTCGGCTGGGAGCAGCTCGGCGAGCGGCGGGCCCTGGCCCCGACCCTCAGCTCGCTGCTCGGCGGCCCGATCACCAGCGTGTCGCCGTCGACCACGGCCACCGCCCTCACGAGCATCGCCACCGGCCTCACGCCCGGGCGCCACGGCGTGGTGGGCTACCGGGTGGCGGTCGATCACGAGGTGCTCAACATCTTGCGGTGGAGCACGCCCGAGGGCGATGCCCGGGCCCGCATCGTGCCCGAGAAGTTCCAGCCCACCGAGGCGTTCTGCGGCCAGCGGGCCGCCATGGTGACCAAGGCGGAGTTCGCCACGTCGGGCTTCAGCGCCGCCCACCTCGGCGGCGCCCGCTTCCGCGGGTACCGCGTGCCCTCCACCATGGTCGTGGAGCTCGGCGCCGCGCTGCGGGCCGGCGAGCCGTTCGTCTACGCGTACTACGACGGCATCGACAAGGTCTCCCACGAGTACGGGCTGGCCGACCACTACGACGCCGAGCTGGTCGCCGTCGATCGCCTGGTGGGCGACATCCTCGAGGTGCTGCCCCGTGGTGCCGCGCTCGTGGTCACCGCCGACCACGGGCAGGTCGACGTCGGCGAGCGGGTGCTGCCGCCCCATGCCGACGTCGCCGCCCTCGCCTCGTTCCAGTCGGGCGAGGGCCGGTTCCGGTGGCTCCACGCCCGCCCCGGGCGCGGCGACGCCCTGCTCGAGGCGGCGCGCGCCCACCACGACGACGTGGCGTGGGTGGTGAGCCGGGAGCAGACGATCGACGAGGGCTGGTGGGGGCCCGAGGTCACCGACGCCGCCCGCCAGCGCCTCGGCGACGTGGCGCTGGTCTGCCGGGAGCCGGTGTCGTTCAGCGACCCGGCGGATAGTGGTCCCTTCGAGCTGATCGGCCGCCACGGATCGCTGACGGCCGCCGAGATGTACGTCCCCCTGCTCGTAGGAGCCCCACGATGACCGACACCGACACCGACACCGACCCGACCCTCGAGGCGTCCGACGCGCCCACCGTCGCCCGCGGGGAGCTGGTCTCGCTCGACGACGGCTCCGAGGCCGCCGACGGCGAGGAGCGGCGCGAAGCCGTGGAGGAGCCGGCCAAGGTCATGCGGATCGGCTCGATGATCAAGCAGCTCCTCGACGAGGTGCGCACCGCGGAGCTCGACGGCCCCGCGCGGGAGCGGTTGAAGTCCATCTACGACACGTCGGTCCAGGAGGTGGGGGCCGCCCTGTCGCCCGACCTGCGGTCCGAGCTCGAGCGCGTCGCCATCCCCTTCGGTGAGGGCGACCCCACCGACGCCGAGCTGCGCATCGCCCAAGCCCAGCTCGTGGGGTGGCTCGAGGGGCTCTTCCACGGCATCCAGGCCACGCTGTTCGCCCAGCAGATGGCGGCGCGCAACCAGCTCGAGGAGATGCGCCGCCAGCTCCCCGGCGGGGCCGGCCCCGGCCCGGGCACGCCCGGGGGCCCGGGCGGGCCCGAGATGGGCGATGCCCGTCCGGGCACGTACCTCTGAGGGCCGCGGCGGGCCGAGCCGCCGCTCGCTAGGTTCCCGCAGGTGAGCGACCCGCTGAACCGCCAGGTGGTGCTGCGCCGCCGGCCCTCGGGGCTGGTGGTCGACGACGACGTCGAGCTGATCGAGGCGGCACCGCCGGAGCTGGCCGACGGGGAGGCGCTGGTGCGCACCACCTACGTCGGCATCGACGCCGCCGTCCGCACCTGGCTCGACGGCCAGGGCGGCTACCTGCCGCCGCTCGAGCTGGGCGACCCCATCCGGGCGGCGGGCGTGGCCGAGGTGGTGGCCTCGCGGTGCGATGCCTACGCCGTGGGCGACGTGGTGACCACCCTCACCGGGCTCCAGGAGCTCGCCGTGGTGCGCGACGACGTGTTCACGACCGTGATCCCCGGGGTCGTCGACCACCGGGCGATGCTCTCGGTCTACGGGTCCACGGGGGCCACCGCCTACTTCGGCATGACCGACATCTGCCGGCCGCAGCCGGGCGAAACCGTGGTCGTATCGGCGGCCGCGGGGGCGACCGGCTCGATCGCCGGTCAGATCGCCAAGATCCACGGGGCTCGGGTCGTCGGCATCGCCGGCGGCCCGGAGAAGTGCCGGGCGGTCGTGGACGACTTCGGCTTCGATGCGTGCGTCGACCACCGGGCGGGCGACCTCGACGCCCAGCTGCGCGAGCACTGCCCGAAGCGGGTCGATGCCTACTTCGACAACGTGGGTGGCCCGGTCCTCGACGCCGTGCTCGGACGCCTCGCCCAGGGCGGGCGGGTGGCGCTCTGCGGCGTCATCT
>JAGQSL010000014.1 GCA_020439525.1 Acidimicrobiales bacterium
TGGAGGCCGCCGACTGCCTCTACGGCGTCACCATGCAGCCTGGCGGCAGCTCGAAGGTGGTCAGCGAGAAGGTCGAGAGCTGACGGCCTCGTCGTCGTTCTCGCTCGGGACTCCGTCGCTCGTGCCGAACACGGCGCACGCGACGACCACGACGCCCGGAACGGCCAGCGCGGCGGGGCCGTCGCCAGCGGCGGTCGCCGCGATCGCCCCGATGATGTAGCTGACCAGCACGGTCACCAGCACGGCGATCGCCACGCGTCGCCGGTGCTCGGTCGTGCGATCCGCTCGCCGGGCGGCGAGGACCACCTTCTCGCCGATCCGCACGATGGTCCCGGTGCCGTAGGTGGTGGCGACCGCGACCTGGCCCACCCGTCGGAGAGCCGCTGCTTGCAGGCCCATGGCCAACCCGGCGACGAGGAGCACCGGGTAGTCGACCAGCTGGGGCTGCGAGGTGAACGACACGGAGCTCGACCACAGGTAGAGCGCGAGCACGACGAGCAGCGATCCCTCCACCAACAGCAGGAGCGTCGGCCGGACGGGGCGTGCCCGGGCGACCCGTCGATCGTGGTGGATCGTGGCGGCGATGACCCCTGCCGTGAACGCCGCGAGGGTCAGCAGGGTGGCGAGGGCGCGATGCCATGACGCGCCACCCAGGAGGATCCCGAGGTGGATCAGGTTCCCGCTCATGTTGGCGACGAAGACGGGCGTCACGTTCACGTAGATGTGCGCGTCGACGAACCCCGCGGAGGCGGCGAGTGCGATGGCGAGGCCGAGGGGGCCGGAGGGGTGGTGGGTGCGTTCGGGCAAGGGCCAGCTCCAGGGTCGACCTCGCCGTTGTACCTCAGCGCCGGAGCCAGGAGCGCACCCTGGAGGCCGCCGACGGCCTCGACCACCCCATGTCCTCCGGCCCTGTCGGTCGGGCGTCTGTTGGGGTGATGATGATCGCCGTGGAACCCGTGGCGCCGCCCTCGATCGAGGAGCTGTACCGCGAGCACTACCGCTCGCTGGTGCGGCTCGCCTCGCTGCTCGTCGACGACGTGGCCACCTGCGAGGAGATCGTGCAGGACGCGTTCGTCGCCCTGCACCGTCGTGGGCTCGACGGGATCGAGGCCGTGCGCCTTCCGGCGTACCTGCGCAGTGCCGTGCTCAACGGTGCCCGCTCGCAGCTGCGGCGGCGGCAGGTCCGGCGGCGGCTGGCGCCGGCCCCCGATCCCACGAGCGCGCCCGCGCCCGACGCAGCACCGCTGCTCGGCCCCGACCGCCAGGCGGTGCTCGACGCCGTCCGGGCCCTGCCCGATCGCCAGCGCGACGTCGTGGTGCTCCGCTACTGGATGGACCTGGGTGAAGCCGAGATCGCCGCCACGCTCGACATCGCACCCGGCACGGTCAAGACGCACGCCCGACGCGGCCTCGACGCGCTGGCCGCCCACCTGGAGGACCTCCGATGAACGGTGCCCACGACCCCATCGATGGCGACGACCCCACCGCCGCCCGGGTGCGCGACGCCCTCCACGCTCGAGCCGACGGCGTCGAGCCGGCGCAGGGCGACCCGGCGCACCTGGCCGAGGCCATCGCGGCCGATCGCGCCCGCCGCCGTCGGCGCGCCGCTTGGGCCGGCATCGGCGCCGCGGCGGCTGCGGTCCTCGTGGTCGGCGGTCTGGTGCTCGCGAGCGGCGGCGACGGGGGCGACCAGGTCGTGACCGGCACGGAGCCCGGAGCCGCGACGTCGAGCGCGCCGACCTCCACGACGGAGCCACCCGAGACCACCACCACCGGCGCACCGACGACCTCGGCGCCCACGACCACCGAGTCGACCACGACCCTCGCGCCGGCCACGACCGCGCCGCCCACGACGGTGCCGCCCACCACCGCACCCGTCCTCCCCGGGGGTTCCACCGACCCCCGGTCCGGGCCGACGAGCGGCCCCTACCCGGCGCTGCTCACCGACGTCCGCACCGGCTGCCAGGCCGGGGCGAGCCGGGTGGTGCTGGAGTTCGCCGACGGCGCGATGCCCGGGTGGACCGTGCAGTACGTCGACCCGCCGATCGTCGAGGACGGGCGAGGCGAGACCGTCGCGGTCCGCGGCACCGCCTTCTTGCAGGTCCGGATGTCGCCCGCGTGGGCCCACGACCTCGACCAGCCCGACGCGCCGCCCACCTACCTCGGGCCCGACCGGCTCGACGGCGGGTGCGCCTCCCACCTCGAGCTGGTGGAGACCGGCGAGTTCGAGGCCGTCACGACCTGGGTGATCGGCGTGCCCGAGCGCGTGCCCTTCACGGTGAACACCTTGTCCGGGCCGTCCCGCCTGGTGATCGACCTGGCCACCTGACGGAGGGCGTCGGCTACTCGGCCACCTGGGCGTGGGCGGCGGCCGCCTCCTCGGGCGTGCACATCCCGGCCGCCTCCCAGTCGCGGACGGCGGCGTGGAAGGCCTTGGGCTTCATGTGCCCGGCCTGCACCGCCGCCACCCACCCGGCCACGGCCGTGTTGGTGATCTCACGGTTGGGCGTCGCGCCCCCTCCCGCACCCATCGCCGGCGTGCTCGCTGCCTCCGCCCGGTGGGCGTCGAGGAGCGCGGCGATCGAGCCGGGCGCCGGTTCGTCGGCCAGCGACACCGCGCCCCGGTCGGCCTCCTCGACTGCAGCGGCCGGCCAGTCCACCGCCGCCTTCGAGCGATCGGCCGGGTCCACCGCGACCGGCACCTCCGCACCCGGCGCGGCCAGGTGGTGGGCGTAGGCGGGTACGGCGTCGCCGGCGGAGGTCGAGGTGGTCCCGTCGTCGAGCCGGAGCTCCACGTCCCAGTTCTCGGTGCCGACGCCGAGGACCGACCGCCGAGACAGGGCGGTGATGGTGGCCCGGGCGGGCGCCCACCTGCGGAGGCGACGCTGCACCCGCCAGTCGAGCGCCTTGTCGTCGACGCCGTCGGGCGGCGCCTTGCGCAGCGAGCGCTGACCGGTCGTGTCCTCGACGATGCCCCACGCCGCGCACAGCGCCTCGAGGTCGAACACCGCCTTCGACCCCTCCAGCCGCACGATGACCGGCAGGCCCAGGCGGAGGTGCGAGCGGGCGTGGCCGAGGACCTCGATCCCGTACCGCTCGGCTCCCGAGGGCGTGGTCACCTCGACCGCGTAGCGGTGGTGGGTGACGTCGTCGTCGAGCGCCCGGGCGACACCCACGATGCGCCCGTTGGCGGCGGCGCCGGCCTGCGCCCGGCGATCCGCGGCGCTGAGGCGCGGGTCGACGAGGACGGTGGCGCGCTGCACCGGCTCGGCCGCAGCGTTCACGCCTCGGGTCAGCCGATCGAGGAGCCCCACGCCGCGGACGCTACGACGGATCGGCCGAGCGTGCTCGGGCCCTGGCCGCGCCTACGGCAGTCGGCTGAACCAGAGCTGGGACAGCGCAGCCGCCACGAAGAGGATCAACAGCGACACGCCCACGAACGTGTTGGAGATGTCGCGGAACTCCGTGGTGTACCCGACCGAGGAGCCGATGTCCTCGTACACCTTCTTCAGCTGGTCCTGGGTGGCCGCGGTGAAGGCGGTGCCGTCGGTCGCGTTGGCGATCTTGGCGAGGGCCTCGGGGTTCACCGCCACCGACACCGGTCCCTCCTCGCCCGGGAGGTCGATGACGCCGTCGGGCGTGCCGAACGAGATCGTTGAGACCGGGACCTTCGCCTTCTTGGCCGCCGCGGCCGCCTGGGCGTCGGGGCGTCCGCTCGTGGTCTCGCCGTCGCTCATCAACACGATGCGCGCCGGCACCTCCTCGCCGTCGGGGCCGGGCGGCGCCGCCTTGATCGCATCGAGCGACGCGTAGATGGCCTCGCCGATGGCCGTGCGCTCGCCGAGGCGCAGCTGGTCGATGGCCGCGAGGAGCTCGTCGCGGTCCTGGGTGGGGGCGACCTTCACCAGCGCCGTGCCGTTGAAGGTCACGAGGCCGACGTTGAGGCGCGGCGGCAGGATGTCGATGAACGCCTTGGCCGCCACCTGGGCGGCCTCCAGTCGGCTCGGGGCCACGTCGGTGGCCTGCATCGAGAGCGACGTGTCGATGGCGAGGATGATCGTGGCCCGCTC
>JAGQSL010000189.1:0-12666 GCA_020439525.1 Acidimicrobiales bacterium
CCACGGGGTACGGCGCCCGACTCGCCGGTCGACCTGCTGGCCCTGGGACGACCGGCTGACGACCGGCTGACGGCCGGTCGTCCGCCGGGAGTCGGCTGGTCAGATCCGGTACTTGCGGCCGGCGTACCAGAGGGCCCAGATGCAGGCCCCGAGCGCCCCGCCCCAGAGGACCACGGCGATGAGGTCCTGCACCTTGCGGTCGAGCTCGGCGACGGCGTCGAGCTGGAGCACCCAGCTCGGCACGATGACGGTGCCGATGACGATGCCGACCACGATGACGCCGGCCTTGAGCCAGGCGACCGGCCACGGGACCGTGGCGCGGTCCACCGGGCCGATCAGGCGAGGACCGACCACGAGGGCCGCCACGCCGATGCCGACGAGCATGGCGAGGACCCACGACAGGTTGGCGATGCCGGGAAGGCTCGAGCTGGCGGCGTCGGTGCTCCCGGCGGCGGCCTCGGCCGAGCCCACCGACGGGAAGCCGGCCGACACGTAGGCGGCGACGGCGGCCACGTCCTCGTCCGAGAGCGTGGGGAAGGCCGGCATCACGCCGTTGTACGACTGGCCGTTCACCTCGAGGGCGCCGGTCTTGCCGCTCTGCACCGTCTTCGCGACGTAGGCGGGGTCGGTGACGTTCGGGTTTCCCTTCAGCGGCGGGAACTGCCCGCTCAGCCCCACGCCGCCGGCCTGGTGGCACGAGGCGCAGTTGCTCGAGAACACCGCGGCGCCCTGCGCCAGCTGGGCCTCGTCGGCGCCGCCCGCCCCGTCGGCGGCCGCGGTCGTGGTGGTGGACGTGTCGTCCTGCGCGCCGGCCGTGCCGGCCAGCGACCACCCGGTCCCGATCACCAGCGCCACCACGCCGAGCACCCACACCCGGCGGCGGTGCGTCCGCAGCTCCGTCGACCTCGCCATCGCAGCAACCTCTGTCCTAGACGTCGGGGACGGATCGACCGTACGACGACCCCTCGGCCGAGCACACGTGACCTTCGGCCCTATTTGGCGTCGGTGCCCCTCCGTACGCTGCGGCCGGATCGGTGCCGACCGCGCCGTTCCCAGTCCGCACCTGCGACACGAGGACCTCCACCGTGAACGCTCCCGCTCCGGACCCCGCACCCGGCGAGGCCGATCCGCCCGCCGAGGAGCACTTCAAGCCCAGCGGCACCATCTTCTTGCTCACGTGCTACGTGGCCGTCGTCATCTTGCTGTGGCTCTCGGTGTACCTGATCCTCCTGAGCCGGGGGGTGACGGTGTGACCGGCGAGCGCAAGAAGATGGGGATCGACCCCTACGAGCGCCGCTGGATGATCGTCTCGATCGCGCTGCTCGTGGCCTTCGCCGCCACGGTCGGGATCGCCGGGTTCGCCATGGGCTTCGACCTCCCGGGCCAGGACGAGCGGGTGGACCCCCAGACCGTCGCCACCACGCCGCCGTGGGATGAGCCCGGGGTGCGCGAGATCTCGCCGGGGGTCTACGAGGCGTACGTGATCGCCCAGGCGTGGTCGTTCTCGCCGCGGGAGATCGTGGTGCCCAAGGGCGCCGAGGTGACGATCTACGTCACGAGCATCGACCTGCAGCACGGGTTCAAGATCACCGACACCAACGTCAACATGCAGGTGGTGCCGGGCGAGGTCTCGAGGCTCCGGTACACCTTCGACGAGCTCGGCGAGTTCCCGTACCTCTGCACCGAGTACTGCGGCCGGGGCCACGCCGCCATGTTCGGCCAGGTGCGGGTGGTGTCCCAGGAGGACTACGAGGCCAGCCAGGCCGAGGCCGCCGCGGCCGACGCCGGAACCGAGGAGGGGCAATGACCGCCACCGACACCCCGCCCTCGGCTGCGCCCGAGCGGCGCTGGGGCAACGGCTACGAGCTCACCAAGCAGGAGAAGCGCTTCATCGCCGGCCACGTGTACGTGGCGGTGCTGGCGCTCACGGTCGGCAGCCTGTTCGGCCCGCTCCAGTCGTTCGAGTACTCGGGCATCGACCTGTACGGGCTCCTCGACCCGGTCATCAAGAGCTACTACCAGGGCCTCAGCCTCCACGGCGTGCTCAACGCGCTGGTGTGGACCACGTTCTTCATCGTCGGCTTCACCACCCTCGCCGTCATCAAGGGGCTGGGCCGCCCGCTCAGCCACCCGAAGCTGAACCTCGCCGGGTTCTGGGTGATGGTTGCCGGCCTGCTGATGGCGGCGGTCCCGCTGCTCACCAACACGGCCACCGTGCTCTACACGTTCTACGCGCCGCTCAAGGCGAACTGGGCCTTCTACCTCGGCCTCGTGCTCGTCGTGGTCGGGAGCTGGATCTCGGGCTGGGGCTTCATGCTCACGCTGGCCGCCTGGCGCAAGGACCACCCTGGGGAGCGGTCGCCGTTCATCGCCATGGCCGGCGTGGTGAACGCGGCCATGTGGCAGGTGGCCACGCTCGGCGTCGCCGTGTCGATCCTCACGATGCTGCTGCCCTGGACCCTGGGGCTCACCGACGGCACCGACCCGAAGCTGTCTCGCACCTACTTCTGGTTCACCGGCCACCCGCTCGTGTACTTCTGGCTGCTCCCGGCCTACCTGTCGTGGTACGGGATGCTGCCCAAGCAGGCCGGCGGGAAGCTCTTCAGCGACTCGCTCGCCCGCTTCTCCTTCTGGATGTTCTTCATCGTCTCGGTGCCGGTCGGCTTCCACCACCAGTTCACCGATCCGGGCGTCCCGCAGGCCTGGAAGTTCATCCACGCCCTGCTCACCTACTCGGTGTTCTTCCCGTCGCTGCTGACGGCCTTCACCGTGATCGCCTCGCTCGAGTACGGCGCACGCAAGCGGGGTGGCACCGGGTTGGTGGGGTGGATCCGCGCGCTGCCGTGGAGCGACCCGTCGGTCACCGCGCAGCTGCTCGCTGCCATCCTCTTCCTCTTCGGTGGCGTCTCGGGCCTCACCAACGCCTCGTACAACCTCAACCTGGTGGTGCACAACACCGCGTGGGTGCCGGGCCACTTCCACCTCACGGTGGCCACCGCGGTGACCCTGTCGTTCATCGGCATCTGCTACTGGATGGTGCCCTACCTCACCGGCAAGGCGCTGTGGCGGCCGAAGGTGGCGCTGTTCCAGGCGTGGTCGTGGTTCGTCGGGATGATCATCTTCTCGAACGCCATGCACATGCTCGGCCTGCTGGGCGCGCCCCGCCGCACGCCGCTCGGCGAGGCGCCCTACACGCCCGACTCGTGGGACGGCCACCTGATGCGCGTGTCGATCGGCGGGGCCATCCTGCTGGTCTCGGTGCTGACGTTCACGACGATCATCTGGAAGACGGCGCGGGGCCCGGCGGTGGCGCCCGAGCTGGTGCCCGAGGTGCCGATCGCCGAGTCGCTGCGCGACCCGCAGCAGACGCCCGAGTGGCTCGACCGGTTCAAGCCGTGGCTGATCGGCGCGGTCGTGCTGCTCGTCATCGCCTACGGCCCGCAGCTCGTCGACCAGATCCTCCACATGAGCCTGAACGCACCGGGCCCGGACTTCACCCCGTGGTGAGCGGGCGGCGCCGGACGGCCCAGGCCACGGTCGAGCGCGCGGCGGC
The DNA here is from genome assembly GCA_020439525.1 of Acidimicrobiales bacterium. Lineage (GTDB taxonomy): Bacteria > Actinomycetota > Acidimicrobiia > Acidimicrobiales > Iamiaceae > Aquihabitans. The sequence goes on from JAGQSL010000189.1 coordinate 3,554, forward strand.
CACCGCCGAGCGCCCGCTGCGCCGGGCCGTCGGCTCCGCCCGGGCCAACCCGCTGCCCCACGCCGGCACCATCAGCGTCTTCCTGCTGGTGGTCGTGGTCCTCACCGGCGTCTACATCACGCTCTTCTTCGAGTACGGCTTCGGCGCGTCCTACGAGGCCGTGGCCCGCCTGCAAGCCCACCCGATCCAGCGGGTCATGCGGGCCATCCACCGCTTCGCCTCCGCGGCGCTCGTGCTCACCACCGTGGTGCACGCGTGGCGGACCTTCGTGGCCGGCCGCTTCTCCGGTGGGCGCCGGTTCCGGTGGCTCACCGGGCTGCTGGCCCTCGTGCTCGTGTGGCTCGCCGGGCTGAGCGGCTACTGGCTGGTGTGGGACCAGCGGGCCCAGGCCATCGCCGAGGCGGTGAGCGCGGTGATCGGTCGGTTCGGGCCGGGGGCGGCACTGAGCGCGTCGTGGACCGGCGAGGGGGCCGGCTCGGGGGCGACGCTGATGGTGGTGGTGTGGTTCGTGCACCTGGGCCTGACCGCCGTGATCGGGTGGGCGCTGTGGCGTCACGTGCGGCGCACCCGGCTGGGCTGGTGGCCGCCACGGCACTGGATGGCGCTGGCCTTCGGCGGCCTGGTGCTCGCCGCGGTGCTGCTGCCGCTCGGCATGCTCGACCCCGCCGACTTCTCCACGCCGCTCCCGGCCCTCTCGCTCGACCCGTTCGTGCTGTTCCTCGTGCCACCGCTCCTGTCGGGCGCGGCGGGCTGGGTGGCCCTCGGCGGCATCGTCGTGCTCGTCGCGGCAGCCGCCGTGCCCTGGCTGCTGCGGGCCACGGCGGTCGACGTCGTCGAGATCGATGCCGACCGGTGCACGGGTTGCGACCTGTGCGTGCAGGACTGCCCCTACCTGGCCCTGCGGCTCGACGACCGGGCCGACGGCCCGGCCGTGGCGGTCGTCGACGCCGACGCGTGCGTGGGGTGCGGCATCTGCCTCGGCTCGTGCGCGTTCGGGGCGATGTCGCTCGGGGAGCTCGACGCCGCGGCCGCGCTCGACGACATCGAGGTCGACGGGCGCGACGTGGTGGTGGCCTGTCGTCGCCACCTCGCCCAGCACGATCTCGACGACCTCGACGCCGTGGTGGTGGAGGTGCCCTGCTCGGGCGCGTTCCCACCGCACTCGGTGGCCGACCTGGTGCGGCGGGGGGCCGGCGACGTGCAGCTGTTGGGGTGCGCACCGGGGGAGTGCGCCTACGGGATCGGCAACGAGCTGGCCCACGCCCGCCTCGCCGGTGACCGGGCGCCCCACGTGGCCCGGCGCTTCGCCGGGGTGGCCAAGGAGGACTGGGTGGCCCTCGGCGACGCGCCGCGCTCCACCCTCGAGCCCGGCGCCCATCCCGACCTCGATGCCGACCACCTGCCGGCGGCGCTGCGCTCCCGGGTGGCGTCGGGCGTGGTGGTGGTCGGCTCCGTGCTGGTCGTCGCGCTGCTCACGCTGATCCCGTGGCGAGGCGAGGGCGACGAGCCCGGCGTCCGCGTGGTGGTCGACCACACGGCGGGCCAGCGCCTGGAGGGCCAGGCGGAGGCGGCCGGAGCGGCGGGCGACGCCACGACCGTCGCCGTCGAGGTCGATGGCGACGAGGTGGCGCGCCGGACGTTGCCGACGTGGCGGGGTGCGGCGGTCGGCGTGGTCGATGCCCCCGCCTCGGTGGGCGACCGCCACGTGCGGGTGCTCCTCGTGCACGACGGCCGGGAGACGGTGGTGCTCGACGACCAGGTGGACCTGCAGGCCGGTCGTCGGCTGCTGGTCGAAGCGCGCGACGCGCCGCCACCGCCCGGCGCCTCGCGTGGCCGCACGGTGTTCACCGACCCGGACCTGGGCGCCTGCACCGTGTGCCACTCGACGAAGGCGGGCGAGGAGCGGGTCGGGCCGTCGCTCGCAGGGGTGGCCACCCGCGCCGAGACGGCGGTGCCCGGGCTCGACGCCCGCGGCTACCTGCGCCAGTCGATCCTCGATCCCGACGCCGTGATCGCGCCGGGCTTCCGCGCCGGCCAGATGCTCGACATCTACGAGGAGCGGCTGAGCGCCGAGGACCTCGAGTCGCTGATCGACTACCTGCTGACCCTGGAGGACGGGTGAGCGGCCCCGTCGACGACCGGGCCTCAGGCCTCCTGGTAGATGGTCTCGTCGATGGTGCCGTCGAGGCCGTCGACCGTGCGGGAGCCGTCGAGGTTCCCGTCGCCGTCGATCTCGTAGCGCCCGGTGCCACGGGCGTCGCTCGACGATCCCGCCGTGGCGTGCCAGGTGACGTCGACCTCGTCGCCCGAGCGGGTGGCGGTGCCCTCGAGGAGCGCCTCGGTCACCAGCCAGCGAACCTCGTAGGTGGCCGGCTCGTCGGTGCCGGTGATCACCACGGTGCCGGAGAACTCGGACCCGTCGAGGTCGGTGCCGTTCAGGGTGTAGGTGCCGGCGAGGCCGTGGCCGTCTTCGACCTGGCTCCCGGGGAGGGTGCAGGCGGGGACGGCGCCCAGGACGAGGGCGGCGAGGGCGGTGGCGAGGGCGCGTCGCATGGTTCGGACGGTACCGATCGCCGGCGCTGGCCACGATGGGCGAAGGTCCTGATCTCGGTGGGTGGCGTGCTGCTCGGGGCGGTGCTCGCCTTCGCCGTCCTGCAGCCGATCAAGGTGCTCCCACGCATCCGCCTGGCCCCCGGGTACGCGCTGCACGACCAGCACGGCGACCCCCTCACCAGCGAGACCGCACGGGGCTCGATCACCCTGTACTCGTTCGCGCCACTCGACTGCGGCGAGCGCTGCGACGACGTGTTCGCCACCCTGCGCGAGGTGCGCGAGCGGGCGCGCACCGAGGTCGACCTGGGCGACGTGGACCTGCAGCTGGTGACGGTCGCCCTGGCCGACGACCCCACCGCCGAGCAGCTCGCGGCGGCCGCGGCGGCGTCGGGTGCGGACGGCGAGGTGTGGCGCTGGGCCGGCGGCGACGTGGACCGCATCCGCACGCTGGTGGGTGCCGGGTTCCGCCGCTACGTCGAGTTCGCCCCGGACGGGACCGTCGAGTTCGATCCCGGCTTCGTGCTCGTCGACGGGGCCGGCGTGGTGCGCGCCGAGCTCCGCTACCAGACCGAGTCGCCCGATGCCGACCGCCTGGTGCGCCGCCTCGGGGTGCTGGGCGACGAGCTGCGTCTCGCCCACGGCCCGGCCGCCGCCGCGTACGAGGCCGCCCACCTCTTCCTCTGCTATGCGTGAGCTCGAGCCGGAGCGGCGGGGACGCCGATGGGTGCGCGGCGCGGCGCTGTTCGCCCTCGCCATCCTGGCCGGGTTGGGCGTGGCCTGGTTCGGGCTGCCGCGCCTGCTCGCGCGCGACGCGCTGCACGGCACCGCCTTCCCCGATCCCGAGCCGGCGCCCGCGCTCGACGGCCTCGTGACGGCCGACGGTGCGCCGGTCGACCTCGCCGCCGACCGGGGCAAGGCGGTGGTGCTGTTCTTCGGCTACACGTCGTGCCCTGACGTGTGCCCCACCTCGCTCGCCCTGCTCTCCCGGGCGATCGACGAGCTCGGCGACGATCGCGAGGACGTGGTCGTCTACTTCGTGTCGGTCGACCCCGACCGCGACACCCCCGAGCTCCTCGCCCGGTACACGTCGCACTTCAGCGATCGGATCGTCGGCGTGACCGGTTCGGCCGACGCCATCGCCGACGCCGCAGCCCGCTACGGGATCTTCTACGAGCTGCACGAGCCCGACGCCGACGGGTACTACGCCGTCGACCACACGGCCTCGTTCACCGGCATCGACGGGAAGGGCCGCTTGCGGGTGGTGTGGCCGAGCGAGGTCGACGTCGACGACCTGGCCTCGGACCTGCGCCACCTCCGCTAGGAACCGGCGTCGATCCGGTGACCTTCCGCTCTTCAGATCGAGTCGCGCCGATGCCAACGAGGCGGAAGCTCACGCGGCCTGGCGGCGGACGTCCTCACTGGTGACCCAGGGCTCGTCGCTTGCGGTTGCTGTCCAGTGGTCGTGACTGCGCTTGGCCCTGTGATTCAGCGAGCTCGCCGGCCACGAATCTGCGAGAGCAAGCGTGCGTAGAGGATCGCCTGGACGACTGCTGCGACGACCGAGACCACAGCCGCCGCCAACGCCGAGGCGCCGCTACTCAGGAGCCGAGCGCCGACGAGGGCGCCCGTGACGAGGGAGAGCCAATTCGGGTGCCGCAGCCAGAACTGCCCCCAGCGGCTCCACAGTGATTTGGGTTCTTGTAGCGCTCCGGTGCGGTCCTGCCCGGCCAGGCTCGGGCTGTCGTCTGTGCTCACCAAGGCGGTTCTAGCGTGGACGCCCGATCGCCGCCTTCCGGCCGAGCGTGAGAACGACAGCAGGTCAGGCCGGAAACCGGACCTGACCTGCTGTTTCGTTGGTGGTCGGAACCGGCGTCGATCCGGTGACCTTCCGCTTTTCAGGCGGACGCTCTGCCAACTGAGCTACCCGACCATGTGTGTTGAGCGGTCCCGACGGGATTTGAACCCGCGACCTCCGGCTTGACAGGCCGGCGTGCACTCCAAACTGCACCACGGGACCACAGCCCCGTTGCCGGGGCGAGAGCGCACGCTACCGGCCTGCGTCGGCGGCCCGCAAACGTGAACGGGCCGCAGGTCAGCGGGGCAGGTCGGGCAGCGGAGCCCGATCCAGCCAGGCGGTGAACAGCTCCTGGAGGTCTCGTCCGGCCACGTCGGAGGCCAGCGCCACGAAGTCAGCGGTCGTCGCCGTCGAGCCCCGGTGCTCGGCCACCCAGCGCCGCAGGATCTCGAAGAAGGCCTCGTCGCCCACCTCGTGGCGCAGGGCGTGGAGCACGAGCGCGCCGCCCTCGTAGATGAGGAAGTCGAACGTGGCGGCGGCCTGCGGGTCGTGCACCGGGATCGACGTGTCGCCCTGGCGCTCGTGGGCGCGCGCCGCCTCCTCGTCCACCGTGTCGCCGCCGTCGTGCTCGCCCCACATCCAGTCGGCGTAGGTGGCGAACCCTTCGTTCAGCCAGAGGTCGTCCCACCGCTCGGGGCCCACCGCATCGCCGAACCACTGGTGGGCCAGCTCGTGGGCCAGCGCGCCCACGGCGGCGCCGGTGTCGTCGAGGCCGAAGAGCGGGCGGGTCTGCACCTCGAGGGCGACGCCCAGGTCGGTGGGCACCACGATCGCCCCCGAGTCGTCGGCCGGGTACGGCCCGAACTGCTCGGCGAACCAGGCGACGATCTCGGGCGTGCGATCGAAGCCGCGGCGGCCCCGCTCGTCGAGCGACGTGGGGAAGGCGTAGGTGGTGCGGACGCCGTCGGCGTCGGCCGTCACCAGGTCGTAGTCGCCCACGGCGGCGAGCACGAGGTAGCTCGCCATCGGTTCGTCCTCGCTCCACGTCCAGCGGGCCCGCCCGTCGGCCACCTCGGGGCCGTCGCCCTCGAGGCGCCCGTTCGAGATCCCCTCGGTGTCCTCGGGCACGTCGAGGGTGACCCGCCACGTCGCCTTGTCGGACGGGTGGTCGTTGCACGGCACCCAGCTCGACGTGCCGGCCGGCTCGGACATGGTGAACCAGCCGCCCTCGTCGTCGGGCTGCCAGCCCACGGTGATGCCGAACACCGGGAACGGCGCCTGCGACGGCTCGCCCTCGTACGTGAAGGTCGCCTCCACCTCGTCGCCGCCGAGGAGCGGCTGGGCCGGGGTGATCACCACCTCGGCGTCGCCGGCCTGCACCTGCGCCGGCTCGCCATCGACGGAGGCGTCGGTGATCTCGGGGCCCTTGAGGTCGAGCGTGAAGTCGCGCAGGGCGTCGTCGCCGGTGGGGGCCAGCGCCATCGTCACCTCGCCCTCGATGCGGGGGTCGCCGGGATCGGCGCGCACCTCCACGTCGTAGGAGCGCACGTCGATGCGGGGGTCGCCGAGGTCGGCGAACACCTCGTCGGCCACGTCGTCGGGGCGGTCGTCGAAGGTGAGGGCCTCGGTGGTCGTGGGCGCGCCGGCCGGCCCGTCGCTCGATGTGGCGGCGCCGTCGCTCGACCCGCCGGCGGAGCAGCCGGCGAGGGCCACCACCAGCACGGTGGCGAGCGCCCGTCGCATCAGGCGCCGAACACCTGGCGGAGCTCGATCGCCGGCACCACCTCGAGCTGCTCGAACGTGCACGACTCGGGCGTGCGGTCCGGGCGCCACCGCTGGAACCGGGCGCTGTGGCGGAACCGCCCGCTGTCGACGCGCTCGTAGGCCACCTCGGCCACCAGGTCGGGGCGTAGCGGCGTGAACGACAGGTCCTTCTTGGCGTTCCAGCGCGAGATCCCGCCGGGCAGGCGGCCGCCGGACTCGGCCTCGTGGGCCGCCGCCTCCATCCACGACCCCCACGGGTGCTCCGACCAGTCGGTGGCCACGTGGGGCGCCAGCTCTTCGCGCAGCTCCTTGCGGCGGGCCACCGAGAACGACGACGCCACGCCGAGGTGGTGCAGGTTGCCGTCGTCGTCCCACAGGCCGAGCAGCAGCGAGCCGGGACCGTTGCCGTCCTTGTGCTCGCGGAAGCCGGCCACCACGCAGTCCGCGGTGCGCAGGTGCTTCACCTTCAGGGCGGCGCGCTTGTTGGGCTGGTAGGTGCTCTCGGCCCCCTTGGCCATCACGCCGTCGAGCCCGGCGCCCTCGAAGCGCGAGAACCAGTCGGCCGCCACGTCGCGGTCGAACGTGCCGGGGGTCAGGTGGATCGACGGCGCGGGATCCGCCAGTGACTCCTCCAGGAGCCGGCGCCGCTCCGAGAGGGGAGCGTCGAGCAGGGAGCGGTCGCCGAGGGCGACGAGGTCGAAGCCGACGAAGCTCGCCGGGGTCTCGGCGGCGAGGCGGTTGACGCGCGACTCGGCCGGGTGGATCCGCTGCTGCAGCGCATCGAAGTCGAGCCCGTCGGGGCCGGCCACGACCACCTCGCCGTCCACGACGCAGCGCTCGGGGAGGCTGGCGCGCAGCGGCTCGAGGAGCTCGGGGAAGTAGCGGGTGAGGGGCTTGTCGTTGCGGCTGCCCAGCACCACCTCGTCGCCGTCGCGGAACACGAGGCAGCGGAACCCGTCCCACTTCGGCTCGAACCACCACGCCCCCGGCTCGGCGTCGGGCAGCTCGGCCGACGCCTTGGCCAGCATCGGGGCGAGGGGCGGCATGACGGGCAGGTCCATGGCGGCAGCGTACGGGTCGGGCCCCGCCGGCGATCAGCGCTCGACGACGGCGTCGCCCGCGGCGACCGGCAGCGTCAGCCGGATCGCGGTGGCGTCGAACGTCCCGCCGAGCGGTGGCGTGGCGTAGGCCGTCGTGGTCGCCACGAGCTGCAGCGTGAGGGGCCCGCTCGACGACAGGTCTTGGGCGATCACCTCGAGGGGGACCTCGACGGTGTGCTCCTTGCCGTCGAGGGTGACGGCGATCGGGGTGATCTGGTTGCCCACCACGATGCCCGCCCGGTCGTCCACCAGCTGGGCGAACACGCGGCCGTCGGTCTCGCCCTCGGGGAGCGTGCCGGCGTAGGTCACCTCGAGGGTCGGCGGGCCCAGGACGAGGCCGTCGGCATCGCCCAGGTCGAGGGCCACCTCGAGGGCGGCGTCCGCCTCGGTGGGCGTGATGGCCGAGACGACGCCGGCGAGCAGGTCGTCGGGATCGGTGCCCTCGAGCGAGCCGCCGGATCGGCTGGCGTCGGTCAGCTCGAGGGTGCCCGATCCCTCGGTCGCCAGCGGGCTGGTCTCGACGGGCCACTCGTCGCTGGTCCAGCGGTCGCCGTCCTGGTCGACGAGGTCGAGCAGGGGCAGCTCCTCGGCGCCTTCGTCACCCTTCACGTAGCGGTCGAGCCAGGCGAAGCTGCTCGTGGCGATGCGATCGGTGTCGCCGGGGTCGGTGAGGCAGGTGCCGTGGCCGCCGCAGAACCAGAGCATCGCGGTGGGCACGTCGTTCGCCCGGAGCAGTCCGAAGTTGGTGATCGCCTCGTCGAGCGTGAACAAGGTGTCGACGGTCCCGCCGATCAGCAGGGTCGGCACGTCGACCTTCCCGACCAGCTTGTCGCCCGGACCTCGGTCGATGAACCACTGCCGGTCCTCGTCGCTCAGGCTGCCGTCGCGCAGGCCCGAGTCCGCGGCGGAGACGATGTGCGGGTCGAGCCGGTCCCGCGGCACGGTGCTCGTGAGCACCTTCGACCAGCCGGTCTTGACGGTCTTGGCCTTGTAGAGGCTGGTCTCGAGCGAGTGCCAGGCGATGCCCGGGACGATGGCGTCGACCCGGCAGTCGATGGCTGCGGTCGTGAGCTGGATGCCACCGCCGTAGGAGAAGCCGACCATCCCGGTGCGGGGGTCGCCGTCGCCGTCGAGCTGGGCCTCGGGCTGGGCGGCCACGAAGTCGAGCAGGGCCTGGACGTCGCGGCCTTCGAGGTCGGGATCGTTGACCGTGGCGACGCCCTCGCTCTGGCCGAAGCCCCTCGGGTCCCAGGTCAGCACGTTGTAGCCGTGGTCCCAGATCCCGCGGATGCTCAGCGCCGAGAACAGGGCCCCGCCGTCGGGATCGCTGTCGCCGGGGAGCGACCAGCCGGGGCCCATCAGGATCGTCGGCGCCGGCTCCTCGGCCGAGGCGCCCTCGACCGGGAACCAGTGCAGGCGGATGGTCGTGCCGTCGAACGAGGTGAGGTCGCGGTCGCTCGCGCTGCCGTCGACCCCGGCCACCTGCAGATCGTCGACGGTGGCGCCCTGGTCGCACTCGTGGCCGCCACCGGCGGTCGCCTCGGGGGCGGTGGTCGTGGTGGCGTCGTCGCCCGAGGCGTCGGCGGCGTCCGAGCCCGAGTCGGACGAGCAGGCGCCGAGGAGGAGCGCGCCGGCGAGGACGAGGGCAGCGAGGGGGTGGGTCCGCATCGGCGCCGACCGTATCGGTGCCGGGTTCGGGCCGCTCGCGCGGTGCGAGCGTCAGAAGCGGGCGACGTCGAGCAGGCGCTCGGCCAGGGCGACGTCGCCGATGGCGTCGAGCGCACCGAGGGGTCGGCGCCGCCACAGCACGAGGGCCAGGTCCTCGGCGCGGCCGCGCAGGGCGACGTCGCCCTTGGCGTGGGCGCGCTCCACCACCACCCCGCCGTCGCGGAACGACAGGA
>JAGQSL010000189.1:12705-13793 GCA_020439525.1 Acidimicrobiales bacterium
CCGTCGAGGTCGTCGGGCAGGGCCCCGAAGCGCTGGCCGTAGCGCAGGGCGAGGAAGAAGCCGGCCCACTCGTCGGCCACGTCGGCCGCGCCGTCGACGGCGAGGGGATCGGGGGCCGCCCCGCCCGCAGCGTGCACGGCATCCTGAGCGTCGATGCGGTGCACCTGGGCCTCGTTCGCCTGGCGGCGCAGCCACCAGCCCACCGAGCCGAGCCCGGCGAAGGTCACGGCCGGCCGCTCGGGGTCGTCGGCCTCGAAGGCGGCGGTGAGCTCGTCGACGGCGGCTCGGTAGGCCTGCAGGCAGCCCTCGCCCGACGGGACCGGTGGGCGCTCGGCGATCTGGTCCATGCCGGCGCCCGCCGGGAGGGCGAGGGCGCCGGCCACCCACTCGTGCACCTTCACCAGGTGCCGGACGACGCGCTCGACGGTCCAGTCGGGCAGCGCGGGGACCGCGGCGCCCAGCGCGTCAGCAGGGAGCGAGGCGATCCGGTCGCCCTCGGCTCGCAGGATCTCGAGGTGGCGCACCGGGTCCATCCCCGAAGTCTGCCCCAACGGGTGAAGGCGGCTTCGGCGATCCGGCCGAAGTTGGGCCGCTGCGCAGGCACGCGCCTAGCGTTCGATCCATGCCCGAGCACCCCATCCGCGAGCGCCTCGACGACCTCCTCGCCCGCAAGGAGCAGGCCCGGACGCCGGGCTCCGAGCGCTCCATCCAGCGCCAGCACGACCGGGGCAAGATGCTCGCCCGCGAGCGGATCGAGTACCTCCTCGACGAGGGCTCGTTCCACGAGCTCGACATGCTCGCCCGCCACCGCAGCCCCGACGTGGCCGACCGGCCCTACACCGACGGCGTCATCACCGGGTGGGGCACCGTCGACGGCCGCAAGGTGTTCGTGTTCTCGCAGGACTTCACCCTCTTCGGCGGCGCGCTCGGCGAGGTGTTCGCCGAGAAGATCCACAAGGTGATGGACATGGCGCTCAAGGTGGGCGCCCCGGTCGTCGGCCTGAACGACGGCGCCGGCGCCCGCATCCAGGAGGGGCCGGTGTCGCTGGCCTCCTACGGCGGCATCTTCCACCGCAACGTGCTCGCCT
>JAGQSL010000190.1 GCA_020439525.1 Acidimicrobiales bacterium
CCCGTGCAGGTTGATGTCGATGATCCGGCGCCACTCGTCGAAGCCGATGTCGGTGAAGCGTCGGAAGCTGTCCTTGCCCGCGGCGTTGACCAGGATGGTGACAGGCCCCAGTGCGCCGCGGATCTCGGTGAGTGCGGTGTCGATCTGCACCCGGTCGGTGACGTCGATGCTCATGCCCCGCAGGGCGACGGGGTTGCCGGCGCCGTCGACCGAGACGGTGACGCGATCGTGGAGGTGCACCCAGCGGCCATCCGCGGCCTGGAACCGGTAGCCGAGCTCGTGGTCGATGCCGAGCGCCACGGCGCGGGCGACCGCATCGGTCGTGGCGTCGAGGTCGTCGGGGTGGAGGTGGGCGCGCCAGAAGCCCGGTGCGAGCCACTCCTCCTCGCTCCAGCCGAGCATGGTCGTGGCCCGCTGGTTGACGAACGTGAAGCGATCGTCGGCCGGGTCGCGCACCCACAAGATGGCGTCGAGGTTGTCGACCACCGTGTTGAGGCGCTGGCGGACGCGGCCCTCCACGGCCGCGAGCTTGCCGACGGTGATGGCGATCATCAGGCCCGTGACCCCGTAGCTGGCGATGAGCTGCTCGAACTCGGCGATCGGTCGGGCGGCATCGATGGCGACGAGGCCGAGGAACCCGAACGTCCAGGTGACCACCGCCGGCCCCAGGCCGGACGCGGCGGCGGCCAGCGACACCACCGCCATCATCACCAGCACCGCCGGGACCGTGGTGCGCTCGAACAGGGCCGGGAACACGAGCACGCCCGCCATGTCGGTGAGGTGCATCCAGGTGGGGGCCTGTCCGGTGCGCTTTGCGTGCACGTGGGCGAGGGCGTTGGCGCCGAAGCCCACGCCCAGGATCGCCCACGGGATGGCCGTGCCGAGCAGGTCGAAGAAGACGGCGGCGCCGAACGCCAGGCAACCGATGGCGATGTAGCGCTGGAGGAAGAGGGGTTGGAGGAAGCCGTCGGCGGCGATGTCGACCACCGGCCGGCGCAGGGAGCGCACCTGCTCGGCGACGTTCGCGCGGAGCCGTGCGACCTGTCCCATCGCCTGCCATCCTCGCACCTCGGGCGCCTCGTGTGGCCACGCGGCGCGGTGGCAGCGGTTCGCCGGGTGGTTGCTACCGTGCCTGCCGATCGCACCGGACCGAGGCCGAGGAGGGCGGGTGGCGACCTTCGACGGCCCCCGGCCGATCTCCCCGAGACGCCCGATCGTGGCTGGACCCGTGCTGCTCGTGCTCGGGTCGATGACCTCGCTGCAGCTCGGCGCAGCCATCGCCACGCACCTCTTCGACGACGTGGGTGCGAGCGGCGCCTCGGCCATGCGCCTGGGCTTCGCCGCCGGGCTGCTGTGGGCCTGGTCCCGTCCGTCGATCCGCTCGTGGGGTCCCGACCGGCGCCGGACGGCGGTCGCCCTCGGCGTGACGATGGCGGCGATGAACTCGGCCTTCTACGTCGCGGTCGACCGTCTTCCGCTCGGCGCCGCCATCACGATCGAGTTCCTCGGGCCCCTCGGCCTCGCGGTCGTGCTCACGCGCCGCTGGCGCGAGGTGGTGTGGGTGGTGCTCGCCGTCGCCGGCGTCGGGTTGCTCGCCCTCGGCCAGCAGGACGGGGTGGGCGGTGCCCTCGACCCCGTCGGCGTGGCGGCCGCCCTCGTCGCGGCCGCCGGGTGGGCGGCCTACATCGTGGTCGGCTCCCGCCTGGCCACCACCGATCCGGGCGTTGCCGGCCTGGCGGTGGCGACCGCGGTGGCCTCCTTGGTCGTCGTGCCCGTCGGGGTGGTGGCGGCAGGCTCCTCCTTGGTGGACGTCCGGGTGCTCGGCCTCGGCGTCGCCATGGCGGTGTTCGCCTCGGTCATCCCGTACTCGTTCGAGATCCGGGCGCTGCAGGACCTGCCGAAGCGGACCTTCAGCATCCTCGTCGCCCTCGAACCGGCGATCGGGGCGCTGGTGGGGCGGGCGCTGCTCGGCCAGCGGCTCGCCGCGCTCTCGTGGGTGGGCGTCGGGTGCGTGGTGGCGGCAGGCGTCGGCGCCACCGCCACCGCCCCGTCGGACCAGGCTGCCCTGCTCCCCGAGTCGGCCTGACGCGCCGTCGGGCGAGCGCCGTACCATCGCCGGGCGGAGGTGCGCGTGGGCGAGACCGAGGGTGAGATCAGTGAGGTGGCGGCCGGCGGGTTCGGCGCCGGAGCCGCCACCTACGAGCAGGGCCGGCCCAGCTACCCGGCCGACCTGGTCGCGCACGTCGTGGACCACCTCGCCATCGGTCCGGGCCGATCGGTCCTCGACCTGGCGGCCGGCACCGGCAAGCTCACCCGTCTGCTCACGCCCACCGGGGCGGACGTCCGGGCGGTCGAGCCGGTCGCCGCGATGCGGGAGCAGCTCGAGTTGGCCTGCCCCGGCATCGAGGTGCTCGACGGCACCGCCGAGCAGATCCCGCTCGCCGACGGCGCCGTCGACGTGGTGACGGTGGCCCAGGCGTTCCACTGGTTCGACGCGCCGCGCGCCCTCGCCGAGATCGCCCGGGTGCTCCGACCCGGTGGCGGGGGAGGCCTCGCCATCGCCTTCAACGAGCGCGACGCTCGCGTGCCCTGGGTCGCCGAGCTGTCTCGGATCATCCGCTGGGACGAGCGGGAGCGCTGGCGGGTGCCCTACACGGTGGAGGTCGACTGGGCGGCGGTGCTGGGCGAGCACGGCCCGGCCTTCGAGCCGGCCGAGCGCTACGACACCACCTACCTCCAGCCGATGGACCCCGACACGCTCGTGGCCCGCGTCCTGTCGACGTCGTACCTCGCCGTGCTCCCCGAGGCGGACCAGCGCGAGCTCGAGGCGGCCGTGCGCGAGCTGGTGGCGCCGCTCGGTCCGACGTTCGAGCTGCCGTACGTCTCGGTCGCCCATGTCGCCCGCCGCCGCTGAGGCGCGCCGGGCCGCCCTGCTCGACTGGTTCGCCGACCGTGGCCGCGACCTCCCGTGGCGGCGCACCCGCGACCCGTGGGCGATCCTCGTGTCGGAGCTGATGCTGCAGCAGACCCAGGTGCCTCGCGTGCTCCCGCGCTTCGAGGCCTTCCTCCGCCGGTGGCCCTCGCCCGCCGCGTGCGCGGCGGCGCCGCTCGCCGACATCGTCACGGCGTGGGCGGGCCTCGGGTACAACCGCCGGGCGGTCAACCTCCACCGGTGCGCCCAGGCCGTCGTCGACCACCACGATGGTGCCCTCCCCGACGACCTCGCCGCCCTCCTCGCCCTGCCGGGCATCGGCCCCTACACCGCCCGGGCCGTGCTCGCCTTCGCCTTCGACCGCGACGACGTCGGCGTGCTCGACACCAACGCCGCCCGGGTGCTCGCCCGGTGGGAGGGGCGGTCGCTGAAGCCGAAGGAGGCCCAGGCGGCCGCCGACGCTGCCGCCGCCCCCGGTGCCGGGTGGGCGTGGAACCAGGCGATGCTCGACCTGGGCGCCACCCGTTGCCGCCCTCGCACGCCCGACTGCGAGGACTGCCCGGTGCGGCCGTGGTGCGGCTGGGGCGACGCCGGGCGACCGTCGCCCGATCCCGCGGTCGGGTCGGCCGGGGTGTCGGGTCGTCAGGCGGCCTTCGAGGGCTCGGATCGCCAGGGCCGCGGCCGCCTCGTCGACGCCCTGCGCCTCGGACCGGTCCGCGCCGCGGACGTCGCCCGCGTCGCCGGCTGGCCCGACGACCCCGAGCGGGCGGGGCGAGTCGCGGCCTCGCTCGTGGCCGACGGCCTCGCGATCGCCGACGAGGTCGGGACGCTGCGCCTGCCCGGCACCTCTCGACCCCACGCGTCGTAGTTCGCATCCGGGTGGGCCGAGCGACGGCCGCGTCGAGGCGAGGTTCGTGGCCGCCCGCGCCGCGGGCGCAGCTCAGGTCGTGAGGAAGTCGACGATGAGCCGGTTCACCACCTCGGGCTGCTCGAGCTGGAGGAAGTGGCCGGCGTCGTCCACGAGCTCGACCCGGCTGCCCTCGGCGGGGAGGGCGTCGAGGACGCCGTCGTCGATGAGCTCGGCGCCCATGCACCCGTCGGTGCGGCCGTGGAGGTAGAGCGTGGGCACGGGCATCGGCAGGGCGCCGGCGGCCTCGACGAGGTCGCACTCGGGCGACCGGGCGCCGGCGCCGAGCGTCGCCCGGTAGTAGCCGATGGCCGCCGCCAGGTTGGCGGGGTCGCGCAGGGCGTCCTTGCACCGCCCGGCGTGCTCGCTCCCGTCGAACCCGGGCGACCAGTCGGCCCAGAGCCGGTCGATGAAGGCCAGGTCGTCCATCGGCACCGCCAGGTCGGCGAGGGGCGACTGGAAGAAGAACATGTACCAGGAGCGCTGGAGCTGGTCGTACGAGAAGAAGGCCTGGGCGACGGTGGCCGCCGGTGGGACCGCAGCGACCACGGCGCGCCGCCAGCGCTCGGGCGCGTGGCCGACGGCCGCGTACGTGGAGAGGGCGCCCCAGTCGTGGCCGACGATCACCGCCTCGCCATCGCCGCCCAGCGCCTCGTGGAGGGCGATGGCGTCACGGGCGATGGCGCCCGGCTGGTACAGCCCGTCGGCCGGCACCTCGGTGGGGGCGTAGCCGCGCAGGAAGGGCGCGACGGCGCGGAACCCCGCCGCGGCGAGCTCGGGCAGCAGGTGCTGCCACGTCCACGCCGAGTCGGGGAAGCCGTGGAGGCACAGGGCGAGGGGGCCCTCGCCCATGGCGAGCGTGGCGAACCGGAGGCCGTTCGCCTCGACGGTGGACTCGACGATGTCGGGGTGCGGTGCGGTCATGGCGCCGCAACGTAGGCGCCGGACGACCGCGGCGCGTGGGCCCGCTCGAGGCCTGTGGATTGCGTCACACCCTCGGGACGAACGGTGGCCGGTTGGCTACGGTTCGATGCCCACAGGGGACCGGGGAGCAACACCATGGTGAACATCACGTTCTGGGGGGTGCGAGGCTCGACCCCCTGTCCGTGCGACGCCAACGAGCGCTACGGCGGCAACACCGCGTGCGTCAGCCTCGAGGTGCCCGGCCACGCGCCCATCCTCTTCGACCTCGGCACCGGCCTGCGCTTCTACGGCGAGGCCGTCGGCACCGCGTCGGCCTTCCACGGCCTGGCGCTCGTCACCCACCTCCACTGGGACCACGTGCAGGGCCTGCCCTTCTTCGTCCCGATCAACCAGGAGGGCGCCAGCCTCGAGGTGTGGGGTCGCTGCGACGAGGGGCCGATCGAGTCGGCCTTCGGCGACTTCATGCGACCGCCGTACTTCCCGGTCCGCTACACCGACCTCGGCGGTGACATCTCGTTCCGCGACGTGGCCGACGAGGAGCTCGCGTACGGCCGGGCCCGGATCCTCGTGCGAGACGTGCCCCACACCGGCGCCACCAACGGGTACCGCGTCGAGATCGACGGCCTGGCGGTCGCCTACATCAGCGACCACCAGCAGCCGGTGGGCTCCGACGACATCGCACCCGGCGTCCTCGAGCTCTGCGACGGTGCCGACCTCGTGATCCACGACGCCCAGTTCGAGCCGCACGAGTTCGCGGTGAAGGCCGACTGGGGCCACTGCACGGTGGAGTACGCGGTGCGGGTGGCGGCCGAGGCCGGGGCCAAGCGCCTGGCGCTGTTCCACCACGACCCCTCGCACTCCGATGCGATCATCGATCGGCTGCTGCGCGAGGCCGAGGGGTTCGCCGAGGGCACGTCGCTCGACGAGGTGATCGCCGCGGCCGAGCGGACCACGGTCTCGCTCAGCGCGGCCACCGCCGACGCGTAGCAGGCCGGCGCCTACCATCGGCGGCCGTGCCCGTCGCCGCCACCCAGGAGCCCCGATGACCGAGCCCGCCTTCGACAGCGCCCGCTTCCGCCAGGTGCTCGGCCACTTCCCCACGGGCGTCTGCGTCGTGTCGGCCTTCGACGGCGACGCGCCGGTCGGCATGGCGATCGGCTCGTTCTTCTCGGTGTCGCTCGAGCCGCCGCTCGTCGGGTTCTGCGCGGGCAAGACCTCCGGATCGTGGGGTCGGCTGCAGGGCGCCGGCCAGTTCTGCGTCAGCATCCTCGCCGACGACCAGGAGGAGGTGTCGCGCCGGTTCGCCTCGAAGGAGGACGACAAGTTCGCCGGCCTCGCCTGGGACCGGTCGCCCCTCGGGTCGCCCCGCCTCGGCGGGTCGCTCGCCTGGATCGACTGCCGCACCGACGGCGTGCTCGACGGCGGCGACCACGACATCGTCATCGGTGCCGTGCACGAGCTGGGCGTGGCCAAGGAGGGCCACCCGCTGATCTTCTTCCGCGGCGGCTACGGCCACCTCGCCTAGCTAGGCCACCCCGAGCTCGCGCAGGAGGAAGGCGAGGACGAAGGCCTCGTCGCGCCAGGCGTCGTAGCGACCGGTGGGGCCGCCGTGGCCGGCGCCCAGCTCGACCTTGAGCAGGGCGCGGTGGCCGTGGTCGCGCAGCTGGGCCACCCACTTGGTCGGCTCGTGGTAGCCGACGCGCGGGTCGTTCAGGCCGGCGGTGGCAAGGATCGCCGGGTACGCCGAGCCCTCACCGTCGCGCACGTTCTCGTAGGGGCTGTAGGCCTTCAACCAGCCGTACGCCTCCGGGTCGTGGAGAGGGTCGCCCCACTCCTCCCACTCGATCACGGTGAGCGGGAGGGTCGGGTCGAGCATCGTGGTCAGCGGATCGACGAAGGGCACCTCGGCCACGACCGCCCGGAACTGCTCCGGGGCCAGGTTGGTGGCCGCGCCCACCAGCAGGCCACCGGCACTCCCGCCCCGGATGGCCAGGACCTCGGGTGCGGTCCGTCCGGTGGCGCACAGGTGGCGGGCACACGCGACGAGGTCCGAGAACGAGTGCGCCTTGGCGCCGAACTTGCCGTCCTCGTACCAGTGCCGGCCGAGCTCGCCGCCGCCTCGGACGTGGGCGATGGCGAAGGCCACCCCGCGGTCGAGGAGCGAGAGTCGGGCGATGGAGAACCACGGGTCCATCGTGATCTCGTATGCGCCGTAGCCGTAGAGCACGCAGGGCGCCGGGCTGTCGGCGGGCACGGCGTCGGGGCGCCACACGATCGAGATGGGGACCTGCGTGCCGTCGTCGGCGGTGGCCCACTCGCGAGCGGTCGCGTAGTTGGCGGCGTCGAACCCGTCGAGCACGGCGAGGCGCTTGCGCACGGTCCGCTCGCCGGTGGCCACGTCCTGGTCGATCACCGAGGGCGGCGTGGCCAGCGACTGGTAGCTGAAGCGGTACGTCGTGGCGTCGAAGCTCGGGTTGGCACCGGGTGCGAGCGTGCCCACGGCGTCGTCCATCTCGAAGGGCCGCAGATCGCCGCCGGCGGGGTCGAGCAGCCACAGCGCGGTCGCTCCGCCCTCGCGCCCGTGCACCACGAGGTGGCCCGCGAACGCCTCGACGCCGTTCAGCCGTCGACCGAGCCGATGGGGGAGCACGAGCTCCCAGGCGTCGATCGGTGCGGTGCGCACGCCGTCGAGCGGCGCCCGCCACAGGGCGAAGTCGTCCGCGTCGCCGTGGTTCGACACGATCCACAGCTCGTCTCGACGGTGGGCGATCGAGTACTCGACGCCTTGCTCCCGGGCCGCCACGACGACGGGATCGGCCGTGGGGTCGCGCGCGTCGAGCAGCCAGCTCTCGCTCGTGACCGCGCTGCCGGCGCCGATGACGGCGACGTCGCCCGAGCGCGAGGAGCCGACGGACACGTGGAACCGCTCGTCGGCCTCGTGGAAGACCCGGACGTCTCGGGCGGGGTCGGTCCCCACGACGTGGCGCCACACCTCGTGCGGGCGCTCGGCCTCGTCGATCAGCGTGTACCAGCAGGTCGCCGAGTCGGCGGCCCAGGCGAAGCCGTAGGAGACGTCGGCCACCGCATCGGCGGTCTCGTCGCCGGTCGTGAGATCCCGGAAGCGCAGCAGGTGCCGCTCGTCGCCCGCCCGGTCGATGCCGTAGGCCAGCCACCGCCCGTCGGGGCTGACGTCGAAGACGCCGAGCCCGAGGTACTCACCAGCGTCGGCCATCGGGTTCGGGTCGAGCACGACCTGCTCGGCCGCCGGGTCGTCGACCGGTGCGGTGCGCGTCCCGTCGTCGGGGATGCGGCAGTGGATCGGGTAGGCCTGACCCTCCTCGGTCCGGGTCAGGTACCACCAGGCGCCGTCGCGCACCCGCACCGACAGGTCGGTCTCCTGGGTCCGGCGCTTGATCTCGCCGAAGATCGCCTCGCGCAGGTCGCCCTGGTCGGCCGTCTGGGCCTCGGTCCAGGCGTTCTCCTGGCGCAGGTGGGGGAGCACCTCCGGGTCGTCGGGGTCGAGGAGCCACGCGTACGGGTCGACGAACCGGTCGCCGTGGAACGAGCGCTCGCTGGGGCGCTGGGCGGGCCGCGGGGGGACGGTGGGAGGCGGGACGGCGTCGGTCACCCGGCGAGGCTACGGGCGCCAGGCCGGTACGGTGCCCCGATGGCCATCTACGCGCTCGGCTCGCAGGTCCCCGACATCCATCCCGACGCCTACGTCGCGCCCGAGGCGGTGATCATCGGCTCGGTCACCCTCGGCGCCGAGAGCTCGGTGTGGCCGGGCGCGGTCATCCGCGGCGACGACGGCGAGATCAACGTGGGCGCTCGCACCTCCATCCAAGACGGCGCCATCCTCCACACCACGCCGATGCAGTTCACGACGGTCGGCGACGAGTGCGTGGTGGGCCACCTCGCCCACCTCGAGGGGTGCATCGTCCACGACCGCGCGCTCGTGGGATCGGGCTCGGTCGTGCTCCACCACGCCGTGGTGGAGTCCGGGGCGCTGGTGGGCGCCGGCGCCGTCGTCTCCGGCGGCACCGTGGTCCCGGCGGGGGCCATGGCCCTCGGCATCCCGGCCAAGATCCGGCCCGATGCGGTCACCGAGGACATGATCGTGCTGGCGATGCAGTCCTACGTCGATCGCTCGAAGCGCTACCGCTCCAGCCTCCGCCGGCTCGACTGACGGGCGGGACCTCCGAGGTCAGCGGACCTCGGCGCCGTGGGACTCCAGCACCGTGACCACGCCCTCGGCTGCCTCTCGTCGAGCCCACTTGGCGATGGTCGGGTCGGTGGTCAGCAGCACGATCTGGGTGCTGGACGAGAGCCGCACCAACATGTCGAGGAGCTTGAAGAGCTCTTCGGGGTCGACGTCTGCGAACGGATCGTCGATCACGATCGGGAGGGCCTCCTCGTTGGGGCCGATCCAGGTCGTGCGGGCGATGCGATCGGCGAGGCGGCGCCGCACCGAGCCCGACCCCTCCTCGAGCTCGCGCCGCTCGGTCTCGAGCGCCCGCACCCGCTCGGCCGACACGGCGAGGCGGCGCTCGATGGCCGAGACGTCGGGTCGCGGGCGCGAGACGAGCTCGAGCCCGAGGGCACGGCGGCGCTCGAGCAGGTCGTCGCGCTCGGCCGGGGGCTCGGTCGGGTCGGGGGTGAGGTCCCAGGTGATGCGGCGCTCGGCATCGACGCGCTCGGCGAGCACGGCGATCTCGGCCTCCAGCTCGTCGCGGCGTCGCGGCGCGCCCTCCTCGGCCTCGCGACGCTCGCGCGCGGCCTCGACGGCGATCACGGCCCGGGCGAGGCGTCCGGCGAGGTCGCCGTCGTCGAAGCCGAGCTGGCGGAGCAGGCGGTCGAGGATGGCGCCCGCCGACGTGGCGGTGGCGAGCTGGTGCTGGAGCTCGAGCGCCTCTCGAGCCACCCGGCCGGCCGCCGTCCGCTTCACGAGGACCCGCCGGATCTGGTCGATCTCGAGGTCGGCCGCCCCGTCGGCGGACAGGCCGTAGCTCTCCAGGCCGCGCCCCAGCGCCCGGCGGGCCTCCGCCTCGTGGGCCGCCGCCGCCGCCACGGCCTCCCGAGCCTGCTGCTGCGCAGCGGCCCGCCCCTCGACGTCGAGGGCGGCCGCGTGGCGCACGATCGCCTCGCGGCGCTCGCCGGCGGCGGCCAGGCTCACGCCCTCGCTGCGCTCCTCCCAGTCGAGCAGGGCGCTCGTGCGGCGGTCGAGCGCCGCGCTGAGCGGCGCCCGGTCGGTGTGGTTGACCACGCGGTCGATGCGCCGCAGGTGCAGCCCCAGCCAGGAATCCGCCTCGGTCTGGGCGAGGGCCTCGCGCTCGGCGGCCTCGGCCTGGGCCAGCGCCCGGCGGGGCACGGCGAGGAGCCACCACCCGAGCCCGACCGATGCCGCCAGCAGGATCACGCCCACGAAGATCGAGATCGCGTCGCCGGCGAGCAGCGCGGTGACGGCGAGGGCGCCGACCCCGAGGGCGCCGGGGCGGAAGCGCCGGTCCACCTCTCGCTGGCACCGGACCACCTCGCGGTGCGCCTCCTCGATGGGCCCTTCGACGTGCGGATCCTCGTGGCCGCCGGCTTGGTGGGCGGCGAGCTCGGCGTCGTACGCCTCCTGCGCAGCGATGGCGGCGTCGTAGGCAGCCCAGAGGGCCTCCTGGTCGCGCGGGGCGAGCGAGTAGACGATGCCGTCGCCCGGGTCCTCGGTCGGTGCCAGAGCGAGCTCGAGGTCGCGCTCGCGCTCGGCGCGGGCCATGGCGGCGTCGGCGATCGCCGCCACGCGATCCTCGAAGTCCTCGGGGAGCGCCTCGGGGGTGGCCGCCACGCGCGCCAGGTCGGCGTCGCTCACGGGGGGCAGGGGACCGAGGCGGGCGGCCAGCTCCTCGGCGGCGGTCGACGCCTCCGCCCACGCCTCGCCGGCCGACCGGAGCTCCTCCACGGCGTCGAGGAGGCGGTCGTCGGTCTCGTCGTCGCTCTCCTGCTCGGCGGCGTCGAGCGCGGCGAGGTCGGCCCGGAGGTCATCCAGCTGGGCGCGCAGGCGCATCCAGGCCCAGCGGGCGGCGTCGTCGGTGGCCCGGTCGATCTGGGCGTCGAGCGCGTCGAGGTCGCGCTGCCAGCCCTCGATCTCGATGAGGAAGGTCGTGGCCTCGTCGCGCTCGGCGGTGAGCTGCTCGTGCGCCGCCCGAGCCGAGGTGAGCTCGGCGTCCACCTCGTCGATGTCGCGGTGGTCGCCGAGGCCGAGGTCCTCGGCGCGCAGGGTGACGAGATCGGCGATCACGGCGGGATCGGTGCCCAGCAGCTCGCCGAGCGAGGGCGCCGCCACACCGGTCTCGGCGTAGGTGGCGCCCATGCGGTCGGCGAACACCCGGCGCCCGGCCTGGTCGACGAACACGACGGAGGCGTTCGGCACCTTCCCGGCCATCGCCTCGACCAGCGTCTGCAGCATGCCCTCGCGCTCGGGATCGGTGAGCCCGGCGAGGACGGTGACCCGGGGCCCGAACTGGACCGAGAAGTTGTCGAAGGGGCCGAAGAGGACGAGCTGCTCGAGCCGCACGGAGGTACCTCGCACGAAGCGATCGGTGGGTGGACGTGGCCGGCTTCGCCCGAGAGCCGACGTCGGCGGAAGCCGACCCTCGGTGCTACGGCGCGTCGGGCCGTCGAGTTGAGCGAAGAATCGTCCGATCGTGCTCGGAATCGATGCGTTGAGCCATACGGCCCACCGGTACCCTTGACCCGCCGGTCAAGAGAGCAGGGGGCCCACGATCAGCGCAGGAGGAGCAGCACCGGCCGCCACGGTCGGCGACGGTTGGCGCCTGATCGGGCGCCAGATGTGGGCCCAGCGCTGGGGCTTGCTCGCGGGCGTGCTCGCCGGGGTGGCCTGGACCGCGGCCAAGGTGTCGGTGCCCCGCTTCGTCGCCAAGGCCATCGACCAGGGCATGGCGGCGGGCGACCCCGAGGCGCTGCGCCGGTGGGCGTGGTGGATCGCCGGCGCCGCCGTGGTCACCGCGTCGTTCACCGGGCTGCGGCGCTACTCGGCGTTCCGCGAGGCGCGCAAGGCCGAGGCCGTCTTGCGCGACCGGCTCTTCGCCCACCTCCAGCGGCTCCACTTCGCGTTCCACGACGGCCAGCAGACCGGCCAGCTCATGAGCCGGGCCAACAACGACCTGCAGCAGATCCAGAACGCCGTGGTGCTGGTGCCGCTCACGATCGCCAACCTCACGACGGTCGCCGCCGTCCTCGTGGTCCTCGTGCTGAAGGACCCGGTCCTCACCCTGCTGGCCCTCGGCTCGCTGCCCGCCGTCAACGTCCTCGCCAAGCGCTTCGCCAGCCGACTCCAGCCGACGATGACCGGCGTGCAGCAGGAGTCCGCCGAGCTCTCGGCCGTGGTGGAGGAGACCGTGGCCGGCATCCGGGTGGTGAAGGGGTTCGCTGCCGAGCCCACCCAGGCCGAGCGCCTCCGGGCTGAGGCCGACGACCTCTACGAGGTGTCGATGGAGGCCGCTCGCATCCGCTCGCGCTACTGGCCGGCGCTCGAGCTGCTGCCGAACGTCGGGCTGATCATGGTCCTCGGCTACGGCGGCCACCAGGTGATCGCCGGCAACCTCTCGCTCGGGTCGCTCGTCGAGTTCAACGCCTACGTGGTGCTGCTCGTGTGGCCGCTGCGGATGCTCGGGTGGATCGTCGCCATGGCCCAGCGGGCGGCGGCCTCGGCCCAGCGGGTGCACGAGATCCTCGCCACCGCCCCCGAGGTGGTCGACCCCCACCACCCCGAGCACCTCCCCGCCCACGGCGGTCGGGTCCGGTTCGCGGCTGTGCGCTTCGGCTACGCCGGAGGCGCCCGCCCGGTGCTCGACGGGCTCGATCTCGAGATCCCCGCCGGTCAGTCGGTCGCCCTCGTCGGCGCCACCGCGTCGGGCAAGTCCACCGTCGCCAAGCTGGTCGCGCGCTTCTACGACGTCGACGACGGTGCGGTGCTGCTCGACGAGGTGGACGTCCGCCACCTCGCCCTCGCCGACCTGCGCTCGGCCGTGGGCATCGTCTTCGAGGAGACGTTCCTCTTCTCCGACACGGTCGCCGCCAACATCGCGTTCGCCGACCCCGATGCATCGCTCGACGCGGTCGAGCGCGCCGCCCGGCTCGCCGGCGCCCACGAGTTCGTGTCCGAGCTGGCCGACGGCTACGGCACCGAGATCGGCGAGCGCGGCTTCAGCCTCTCGGGCGGTCAGCGCCAGCGGATCGCCATCGCCCGGGCCATCCTCGCCGACCCGCGCGTGCTGATCCTCGACGATGCCACCTCGGCCGTGGACCCCACTAAGGAGCACGAGATCCGCGACGCCCTCGCCGAGGTGATGCGCGGCCGCACCACCCTGGTCATCGCCCACCGCCCGGCGACCATCGCCCTGGCCGAGCGCGTCGTGCTGATCGGCGACGGGCGGGTGGTCGCCGACGGCACCCACGAGGAGCTGCTCGCCTCGAGCGAGGCCTACCGCGAGGTGCTCGCATCGGCGGCGGCGGCCGAGGAGCAGGCCCGCCACGCCGCCCGGGTCGGCGACCAAGGCGCCAGCGCCGACGCCGAGGAGGTGGCGGCCCCGTGATGCCCATGTCGGCGGTCGACGAGGACGACAAGCTGGATCGGCGCCAGGCGGGCCAGGTGCTGCGACGCGCCTGGCAGATGCTCCACCCCTACCGGCGCGAGGTGCGCCTCGCCGGGGCGTGCGTGGTCGTGTCCACGCTCGCGGTGCTCGCCGGCCCGTACCTGCTGAAGGTCGGCATCGATCGGGGCATCGTGCCCGGTCGGGTGGGCGTGCTCGATGCCGCCGTGGCCGCGTACGTGGTGGTGGCGATCGTCGCCTACGCGGCCTCGCGCGCCCAGGTGCTGCTCATCAGCCAGGCCGGGGAGGGCTTCCTGCGCGACCTGCGCACGCGGGTGTTCGATCATCTGCTGCGCCTGTCGATGCCGTTCTACGACCGGGAGAAGGCGGGCGTCGTCGTCAGCCGCATGACCTCCGACGTGGACTCGCTCCAGGAGCTGGTGCAGCAGGGCCTCCTCCAGCTGCTCGCGTCGCTGCTCCTGATCGTCGGGTCGGTGGTGTTCCTGGGCATCGTGTCGTGGCAGCTGCTCCTCATCTGCCTGATCCCCGTGCCGGTCGTGGTGCTGGCCTCCATCAAGTTCCAGCGCGACTCCAACCGGGCGTACCTCACCGTCCGCGACCGCATCGGGCTCACCCTCTCCGCCCTCCAGGAGGGGATCAGCGGCGTGCGGGTCATCCAGGCCTACGGCCGCGAGGACGTGGAGATCGGGCGCTTCGAGCGTCGGAACGACTCGCTCTACCGGGCGCACATGCGGTCGGTGTTCGTGCAGGCCTGGTACCTGCCCGTGATCGAGGGCGCCGCACTCGGCACGACCGCCCTCGTGGTGGGCATCGGCGGGAAGATGGTGCTCGACGGCAGCCTCCCCATCGGCACGGTCGCGTTCTTCGTCCTCACCCTGTCCAACCTGTTCGAACCGGTCCAGCAGCTGTCGCAGCTGTTCAACACCGTCCAATCCTCGGGCGCCGCCCTCCACAAGCTCTTCGAGCTGCTCGACACCGAGGTCGACCTCGACGAGCGGCCCGACGCGGTGGCCCTGCCCGGGCGCGGCGAGCTCCGCGTCGAGGGGTTGTCGTTCGGCTACGGCACCGGCCCGCTCGTGCTCGACGACGTCGACCTCGTGCTGCCGGCCGGGGAGAAGCTCGCGCTCGTCGGGCCCACCGGAGCGGGGAAGTCGACGCTCGCCAAGCTGATGGCGCGCCTCTACGACCCGACGGCTGGACGGGTCACCTTCGACGGGGTCGACCTCCGAGACGCCCAGCTCCGCTCGCTGCGCACCCGGATCGTCGTGGTGCCCCAGGAGGGCTACCTGTTCGCCGGCACCATCCGCGACAACGTGCGCATCGGTCGTCCCGACGCCACCGACGCGGAGGTCGAGGCGGCGTTGGCCTCGCTCGGCCTCCTCGACCGGTTCCGCGCTCAGCCCCACGGCCTCGACACGGAGGTCCACGAGCGCGGCTCGTCGCTCTCGGCGGGTGAGCGCCAACTGGTGTCGCTCGCCCGGGCGGCGCTCGCTGATCCGGCCGTGCTGGTGCTCGACGAGGCCACCTCGTCGCTCGACCCCGGCACCGAGGTGCTCGTGGAGCAGGCGCTCGAGCGCCTGGTGGAGGGCCGGACCGTCATCGCCATCGCCCACCGGCTCTCGACGGCCGAGCGGGCCGACCGCGTGGGCGTGGTGGCCGACGGAGCCCTGGTCGAGCTCGGGTCCCACGACGAGCTCGTGGCCGCTGGCGGCCGCTACGCCGCGCTGTACCGCAGCTGGGTCGGCGGTCTCGCCTCGGCGGGCTGACGCCGGAGCCGCAGCGATCGGCCCCGGCCTTCGTGGTGTGGAACCCGGACACCGGCGTCCGGGTTCCACACCACGAAGCGCTCGTCCTTCCCGTCGAGGGCGTCAGCAGACGATCGGGCGGCGGCGACGCGTCAGCGCCATCCCGACCATGAGCAGCACGGCACCGACCAGCGCGAGCCGGCCGGCGTCGACGCCGGTCCGCGCCAGGGTGCCTCGTCCGACCGGGGGAGCACCGCCCGTGGTCGCCCGCTGCGGAAGGTCGTCCGAGCCTCGCCCCTCGACGACCGGCGCCTGGGGCTCACCGGTCGGCGCCGTCGGGTCGTTCGGCGCCGTCGGGTCGTTCGGCGTCGTCGGGTCGTCGGGCTCGACCGGCGTGACCGGGGTGGTCGGGTCCGTCGGGTCCGTCGGGTCCGTCGGCTCGGTCGGCCCCGTCGGCTCGGTGGGCCCGTCGGGTTCGGCGGGTCGGCAGGTGGTCGAGGTGGGTGCGAGGACG
>JAGQSL010000015.1:0-5946 GCA_020439525.1 Acidimicrobiales bacterium
GGCCGAGCGGATGCGCACCTCGGTGACCCCGGCCACGCCCACACCGACGTGGTCGTGGTCCTTGGGGCTGAGGTGCACGACGGCCGACGGGGCCAGGTTGGCCAGTGAGGGCGAGTGGGCCACGAGGGTGCCCTGGTCGTAGAGCTTGCGGTAGGTGACCAGGCGCAGGGAGTAGGCGTCGACGGCGGGGGCCTCGTAGGCGGCGGGCTCGAGCGAGATCCGCGCCGGCATCGCTGGGGCGGGGGCAGCGGGCGCCGGGGCGGCGGGCCCGTCGGCCTCCGCGGCCACCTGCTCGGCGCTGGCGGCGGCGCCCTCGGCGGCCGCGGCCTCCTGCTCCCCAGGGGTGTCGGCCGCGCCCTCGGCCACCTGGGCCTCGGCAGCCTCGTCGTGGGCGGCGGCGTGGTCGCCGTCGACGGTGAGGTCGGCATCGGCCGGCTCGTCGACGGGCGCCGTCTCGGCTCGCCCGGCCAGCAGGCCGTCGGCCTCCACGGCGAGGTCGTCCCAGCCGATCCCGGCGTGCGCGGGCGACAGGGCCGCCAGCTCCTTCCAGAGGTCTTCGGGACCGGCCACGCCGAGATCCGCGCCCAGGCGGAAGGCCAGCTCGGCCGCGATCATCCAGTCGGGGCGGGCGGTGCCGGCGGCCGTGACCTTCTGGCGCACGAGCGTGACCCGGCCTTCGATGTTGGTGGTGGTGCCGTCGACCTCGGCGAACCCGGCGGCCGGCAGCACGATGTCGGCGGCCCGCACCGAGGCGTTGGGCAGGGTGTCGACGGCGATGACCGTGCGGGCCCCGGCGAGGCCGCGCTCGGCGAGCTGGCGGTCGGGCACGTCGGCGAGCGGGTCGGCGCCGAGCAGCACGAGCGTGTCGATGCGACCCTCCGCGGCGGCGGCGAGGATGCCGGCGGTGTCGAGGCCGGCCTCGGCGGGCACCGACGGCCACGTGCCGCCGACCCAGTCGCGACCCTCGTCGAGGCCCACCCGACCGGGGAGCAGCCCCGGGGCGAGGCCGGCGTCGATGGCACCGTGGACGTTCGCCCGGCGCAGACCCGAGAGGAAGCGGACCGAGGGGAAGGCGTCGAGCAGGGCGCTCGCCGCGGCCATGGTCGCCTCGGGCGACTCGGCCGCCGACGAACGGCCGAGCAGCACGGTGACGGGCCCGGCGGCCAGGCGGTCGCGCACGGCGGCGAGCTCGCCCTCGCCGGCGACGATCCGGGCGACCAGCTCGTGGACGGCGCCGGGGACCGACCGCAGGGAGGTGGCCGCGAGCGGGGTGAGCGACGTGTCGGTGGGCGCCAGCTCGATCACCGTGGCGCGGTGGCGGGTGACGCCGTCGCGGATGCGCAGGAACAGGACCGGCAGCTCCTCCTTGGGGTCGCTGCCGATCACGAGGAGCGTGCCGCCGGGGGCGCACGCCTCGTCGATGGTGGCCTGCGGGAGGGCGGCGACGAACGGGCCCGGGAGCCCGTCGGCGAGCTGGGCGTCGACGTGGTCGGTGCCGATGACGCCCTTGGCCAGCTTCGCCCAGGCGTAGGCGGCCTCGTTGGTGAGCTGGGCGCCGCCGATGACCGCGGTGGTGGCGGGGGTGGCGCCGGCGATGGCCTTGGCGGCCGCCGCGAGGGCATCGGCCCAGCGGACCTCGGCGAGGTTCCCGGCGGCGTCGCGCACCATCGGCGCGCCGAGGCGCTCGGGCGCACCGATCGACTCGAACCCGAAGCGGCCCTTGTCGCAGAGCCAGCTCCAGTTGACCGGGTCGGAGTCCACGCCGACGAAGCGGAGGACCTCGTCGCGCGAGGCGTCGACCACGATGCGACAACCCACCGAGCAGCCCGTGCACGTGGACTCGACGACGTCGAGGTCCCACGGCCGGGCCTTGAACCGGTAGGGCTTCGCCGTGAGGGCGCCCACCGGGCAGATCTGCACGGTGTTGCCCGAGAAGTAGGAGGCGAACGGGTGGTCGGGGAACGTGTTGACCTGGGTGCCGTTGCCGCGGTCCTGGAAGTGGATCAGGGCGTCGCCGGCCACGTCCTTGGCGAAGCGGGTGCAGCGGTCGCAGAGGATGCAGCGCTCGCGGTCGAGGTAGACGTTCTCGCTGATCGAGATCGGCTTCTCGTAGTGGCGCTTCTCCTCGACGAAGCGGCTCTCGCCCGGGCCGAAGGCGATGGTGTGGTCCTGGAGGGGGCACTCGCCGCCCTTGTCGCACACCGGGCAGTCGAGCGGGTGATTGATGAGCAGGAACTCGAGGATCCCGTCCTGGGCCTTCTTGGCCACCTCGGACTCGGTCTCGACCACCATGTCGGGGGCGACGGTGAGCATGCAGCTCGGCTGGAGGGCCGGGCCGCGACCGGTGTCGACCTCGACGAGGCACATCCGGCACATGCCGACCGGCTCCATGCGGTGGTGGTAGCAGAAGCGCGGGATGTAGACGCCGTTGCGCTCGGCGGCGTCGATCACCAGCTCGCCCTGGCGGGCCTCGACGGCCTTGCCGTCGACGGTGATGTGGACCGTGGTCTCGGCGGGAGCGTCAGGCATCGGCGCCGACCTCCTCTCGCACCGGTCCGACGAAGGCCGGGCCCTTCACCTCGACGGTGACCGTCGCCGGCCCGCCGAGGTAGGCCTCGAACTCGTCCTGGAAGCGCATGATCGCCGAGGCGACCGGGGTGGTGGCGCTCTGGCCGAGGGGGCAGATGGTGGTCTGCTTCGGCGGCCAGTTCATGCCGACCGAGATGTTGTCGCAGACGTCGAGCAGCAGGTCGAGGTCCTCGGGGCGGCCGTGGCCGTCGACGATGCGCTCGAGGATCTTCTCGAGCCAGCTGGTGCCCTCGCGACACGGCGTGCACTTGCCGCACGACTCGCGAGCGAAGAAGCGCACGAGGCGCAGGCAGGCCTTGACCATGTCGGTGTCCTCGTCGAACACGACGATGGCGCCCGACCCGAGCATGGTGCCCATCTTCCCGATCACGCCGGCCTCGAGCGGGGTGTCGAGGTGCTCGGGGTAGAGCCACGGGGCCGAGGCCCCACCGGGGATGAACGCCTTGAGCTCCTTGCCGCCCCGGATGCCGCCGCCGTAGACGGGGGCGTAGAGGAGGTCGCGGAAGGTGGTGACGCCGAACTCGACCTCGTACACGCCGGGGTTCTTCACGTGGCCCGAGACCGCGAACATCCGCGTGCCCTTGGAGTTCTCGGCGCCGAGGGCGGCGAAGGCGGCCCCGCCGTTCGAGAGGATCCACGGGAGGTTCGAGAGCGTCTCGACGTTGTTGACGATCGTGGGCTGGAGGTACAGGCCCTTCGCCGCCGGGAAGAACGGGGGCTTGAGCCGCGGCATGCCCCGGTTGCCCTCGAGGCTCTCGATGAGCGCCGTCTCCTCGCCCACGATGTAGGCGCCGGCGCCCCAGTGCAGGACGATGTCGACCGAGAAGTCGCTGCCGAGGATGTCCTTGCCGACGTAGCCGGCGGCGTAGGCCTCGTTGAGGGCGGCGGCGATGCGCTCCTGGGCGAAGGCCATCTCGCCGCGCACGTAGAGGAACGCCTGCGAGCAGCCCACGGCGTAGCAGGCGATGAGGACGCCCTCGATGAGCTGGTGGGGATCGCGCTCCATGAGGATGCGGTCCTTGTAGGTGCCCGGCTCGGACTCGTCGCCGTTGACCACGAGGTAGCGCGGGAACACGCCCGGCGGGCAGAAGCCCCACTTCACGCCGGCGGGGAAGCCGGCGCCGCCGCGGCCGAGCAGCGAGGCGGTCTTGACCTCCTCGACGACCTCGGCGGGCTTCTTGGCCAGGGCGGCCTTGAGCCCCTCGTAGCCGCCGGTGCGCACGTAGCCCTCGAGGGTGTGGCCGTCGGCCACGTCGAAGCGGCTGGTGATGATCTTGGGGGCGTCGGTCACGGCCATCAGGCGTCGGCTCCCTCGGCGTTGCGGGCCAGCCAGCCCGGCTCGGGCACGCCGGCGGGGTCGGCGTTGCCCGCCGCCCGCTCGGCGGGGATGTGCTGGCGGGTGCGGGCGAGGGTGCCGTGGGGCGGGACCTCGTCGGCGAGCTTGCCGGCGCGCAGGTCCTCGATCAGCTGATCGAACTCCTCGATGGTGATGCGGTGCCGGTAGCGGTAGTTGACCTGCAGGCAGGGCGCCTCGGTGCACGCGGCGATGCACTCGACGTCTTCGAGCGTGACGAGGCCGTCGGGGGTGGTGCTGCCGGCCTTGATCCCGAGCGAGTGCTCGGCGTGGTGCAGGAGCTCCTCGCCGCCCATGATCTGGCACGAGATGTTCGTGCAGATGTTCACGAGGTAGGTCCCGACGGGCTCGCGCTTGAACATCTCGTAGAAGGAGCACGTGCCGAGCACCTGGGCGGGCGTGGTGCCCACGAGCTCGGCGATGTGCTCCATGGCGTCGTCGGTGACGTAGCCGTCCTGCTCCTGCGCGAGGTGCAGCAGCGGGATGGTGGCCGACTTGGCGATCGGGTACCGCGACCGGATCTCGAGGGCGGTCTCGAGGTTCTCCTCGGAGAAGCGGGCCATCAGCGATCCACCTCCCCCATGATCGGGTCGACGCTCGAGATGTTGGCCACGGCGTCGGCGATGAGCCCGCCGTGCATGATGTGGGGCAGCACCTGGAGGTTGAAGAAGCTCGGGCCGCGCACCCGCATCCGGTAGGGCTTCGACGAGCCGTCGGAGGCCAGGTAGACGCCGAGCTCGCCGCGGGGCGACTCGACCGCCGCGTACGCCTCGCCCTCGGGCACCTTGAAGCCCTCGGTGAAGATCTTGAAGTGGTGGATGAGCGCTTCCATCGACTCGTCGATGCGCGCTCGCGGCGGCGGGGTCACCTTCTTGTCCTGGAGGCGGTAGTCGCCCTCGGGCATGCGGTCGATGCACTGCCGCAGGATCCGCATCGACTCGCGCACCTCGTTGAGGCGGATGGCGTAGCGGTCGAAGCTGTCGCCGTAGCTGCCGACGATCACGTCGAAGTCGACGTCGTCGTAGGCGAGGTACGGCAGGTCGCGCCGCAGGTCCCAGGCGTAGCCGGTGGAGCGCAGGATGGGCCCGGTGGCCCCGAGGGCCAGGGCCTCCTCGGCGCTGATGGTGCCCACGCCCTGGAGCCGCTCGCGCCAGATCGGCTGGTGGGTCATCAGCGTCTCGTACTCCTCGAGGCGCTCGGGGATCGACGTGAGGTAGGTGTCGAGGCGCTCCTGCCAACCATCGGGCAGGTCGGCGGCGGTGCCGCCGATGCGGATGAAGTTGTGGTTCATCCGCAGCCCGGTGATCATCTCGAGGATCCGCAGCCCCTCCTCGCGCTCGCGCCAGCCGTAGATCATCATCGACGTGCTGCCGAGGTCCATGCCGTTGGTGGCGAGGAACAGGAAGTGCGAGGTGAGGCGGTTGAGCTCGCTGAGCAGCATCCGGATCCACACGGCGCGCGGCGGCAGCTCGAGGCCGAGGAGCTGCTCGGCCGCCAGGCAGAAGGCGAGCTCGTTGAAGATCGGCGACGCGTAGTCCATGCGCGTCACGTTGGTGCCGCCCTGGAGGTACGTGAGCGACTCGCCCGTCTTCTCCATGCCGGTGTGCAGGTAGCCGATCACCGGCTTGGTGCGCAGCACCGTCTCGCCGTCGAGCTCGAGCATCAGCCGCAGCACGCCGTGCGTGCTCGGGTGCTGGGGCCCCATGTTGATGATCGTGGTCTCGCCGTCGTCGGGGGCGAGGGCGGCCTCGGCCTCGCTCATGCGGAGCACGGAGCCGACCTCGCGCAGCACCTCGACGCCGCCGGCCACCGGCCGCGGCGCCATCTCCTGGGCGCCCTCGTCGGTGAGGTGGGTGTCGAGGGGGTGGTCGTGGGTGGCGGTCACGTGGGCGCGTCCTTGAACTGCACCGGGATGCGCCCGATGCCGTAGTCCTTGCGCAGCGGGAAGCCCTCCCAGTCCTCGGGCATCAAGATGCGCGTGAGGTCGGGGTGGCCCTCGAAGG
>JAGQSL010000015.1:6104-6287 GCA_020439525.1 Acidimicrobiales bacterium
CGACGCCCTCGGGCAGGTCGGAGCGGCGGTGGGCGAGGTAGTCGACCGCGGTGACGTCGAGCAGCTGCACCCAGCCCTCGTCGCGGAGCGTGCGCACCAGCCCGACCAGCTCCTCGCGGGGCACGAAGGCCACGCGCTGGCCGAAGCGACGCGTCACAGGGAAGCCGTGGAGCTCCTCGACGA
>JAGQSL010000191.1:0-1207 GCA_020439525.1 Acidimicrobiales bacterium
ATCACCGAGGACGCGGTCACCCGCGGCGTCTCGATGCTCGAGGCCGCCGAGGTGGTCCGCGAGGCCGGGGCCGAGGTGGTGCTGCTCATGCCCGTGGTGGATCGGGGCGGCACGGTCACCGCGATGGCCGCCGAGCACGGCATCCCGGTCCGCGCCCTCGTCACCGCGCCCGAGCTCGGCTTCGCCTTCGAGGGCCCGAGCTGACCCTCCGTGCGCTCGCCCACGGTGAGCGCACGCTACGATCCGCGCCCACGTCGACCACCCCCGGCGATCCGCATCCGCGCTCCTCCGGAGGATCCCATGGTGGCCACCGACCGCTCGTCCGACGAGACCCTGCTCACGCCCGGCGAGGTCGCCCTCGTCTTCGACGTCTCCACCAAGACGGTGGGCCGGTGGGGCGATCGCGGCGTGCTCCCGACGGTGCGGACCGCGGGAGGCCACCGGCGGTTCCGGCCCGCCGACGTGGAGGCCCTCGGGGCGGCGCTCGGCGTGGTCCGGGTGCACAAGGTGGTTGGGGGCGCCTGAGGGGCGGCGGCTACCGTCGCGAGCCATGGTCTCGCCCACCGCCGCCTTCTCCGTGTCCATCCGGGTCCGGCTCGACAACGAGCCCGGGTCGCTCGGTCGCATGGCCGCCGCCATCGGCGGGGTGGGCGGCAACATCGTGGCGCTCGAGGGCTTCGAGGCCAAGGAGGAGCACCTCGACGAGGACCTGATCGTCAACTGCTCGTCCGAGGACCACATCCGCGAGGTCGTGGCGTCGCTCGAGGGCGTCGAGGGCATCGAGGTGCTCTCGTGGTTCGACCGCACGTTCGACATGCACGACGGCGGCAAGATCGAGGTCCTGGCCCGCATGCCGGTCGCGGATCGCGACGACCTGTCGATGGCCTACACGCCGGGCGTCGCTCGGGTGTGCACCGAGATCGAGCAGCACCCCGAGCGGGTCCACGAGCTCACCATCAAGAAGAACACGGTCGCCATCGTCACCGACGGCACCGCGGTGCTCGGGCTGGGCAACATCGGCCCCGAGGCCGCCCTGCCGGTCATGGAGGGCAAGGCCCTCCTGTTCAAGAACTTCGCCGAGGTCGACGGCTTCCCGATCTGCGTCGACGCCGGCGACGCCACCACGCCGCTGCAAGACCGCGTCGACCGCATCGTCGAGACCGTCCAGCGCATCGCCCCGGTGTTCGGCGGCATCAACCTCGAAGAC
>JAGQSL010000191.1:1280-11651 GCA_020439525.1 Acidimicrobiales bacterium
CACGACGACCAGCACGGCACCGCGGTGGTCACCCTCGCCGCCCTCGAGAACTCCCTGAAGATCGTCGGCAAGCAGATGGCCGACCTGCGCGTCGTCATCTCCGGCGCCGGCGCGGCGGGCGTGGCGATCGCCAAGATGCTGCTGTCGGCCGGCGTCAGCAACATCCTCGCCTGCGACACCAAGGGCGCCATCCACAAGGGCCGCGACGACCTCAACGTGGTGAAGCAGAAGTTCGCCGACATCACCAACCCCGAGCAGATCAGCGGCTCGCTGCGCGACGTGCTGCCCGGCGCCGACGTGTTCATCGGCGTGTCGGCGCCCGACGTCATCGACGCCGACGACCTCCGCAAGATGGCCACCGACCCGATCGTGTTCGCCATGTCGAACCCGAACCCCGAGATCCGCCCCGAGGTGGCCAAGGGGCTCGTGGCGGTCATGGCCACCGGCCGCAGCGACTACCCGAACCAGATCAACAACGTGCTGGCCTTCCCGGGCATCTTCCGGGGCGCGCTCGATGCGGGCGCCACCGACATCACCGACCACATGAAGCGGGCGGCCGCCGAGGCCATCGCCGAGTGCGTGGCGCCCGAGGAGCTGCGGCCCGGCTTCGTGATCCCGTCGGTGTTCGACACGAGCGTGGGCGAGGCGGTCGCCACCGCGGTGGCCGAGGCCGCCGTGCTCGACGGCGTCTGCCGCCCGCAGCGCTGACGCGATGGGCGCCGCGCCTCCGGCCGAGCTGCGCGCCGTCACCTTCGACTTCTGGAACACGCTGATCCGCGCCGACGACGCCGGCATCCGCGACCGCCGGCTCGCCGCGTGGCTCGGGCTGCTGGCGGGCGAGGGCATCGACCTCGAGGGCGACGTCGTCCGGGCCGCCCAGCGGCACGCGTCGGTGCGCTTCGAGGACCACTGGCGGGTCAACCGCTTCTACGGCGCCCAGCAGGCTGTGCACGACATGCTCGAGCACCTGGGCGTCACGGTCTCGCCCTCGATCGAGGCCTCGTTGCTCGCCACGATCACCGACCCCGATCCGGCCCACGACCCCCAGCCCACGCCCCACGTGCGCGAGGCGATCGAGGCCCTGCGGTCGCGCGGCGTGAAGGTCGGGATCATCTGCGACGTGGGGCTGTCGCCGTCGATCACGCTGCGCCGCTTCCTGCGCGGCCACGACATGCTCGACCTGTTCGACCACTGGTCCTTCAGCGACGAGGTCGGCACGTTCAAGCCCGACCCGGCGATCTTCGCCCACGCCCGCGACGGGCTGGTGGTGCCCGACCCGGCCACGGTCGCCCACGTCGGCGACCTCCGCCGCACCGACATCGCCGGCGCCCAGGGCGTCGGCTCGTTCGCGGTGCGCTACGCCGGCATCTTCGACGACCCCGGCACGCCCGACGAGGGCACCCACCAGGTCGACGGCGACGCCGTGATCACCGACCACGCCGACCTGCTGTCGGTGCTCGGCCTCACCTGACGCACCGAGCAGCTACGAGCAGCCCGGCGGATCCTCGGTGGCGCGCTCGTAGGTGGCGATCACCTCGCCGTCGCCGATCGAGTACTCGACCACGCCATCGTCGGTGAGCGTGGCGAAGCCGAAGATGGTCTGCTGGGCCACCGGCCAACCCGGATCGGGCGCGTCGCCCGCGCCCGTCTCGACGTCGGGCCCATCGTCGGTGCGCTGCCAGGGCTCACCACCGAAGAAGAGCCAGTCCATGCCGCAGTGGATCCCGAGGGGCTGGGCGTAGCGGACCCCCAACTCGGGCTCGTCGCCCTCGGCGAGCAGGGTGACGTCCGCCTCGGGCTCCGAGGGCTCGGCCATCGTCGGCAGGTCCACGGCGGCGGGCCACGTCGACACGCGAAGGCCGTCGTCCCAGGTGATCGCGACCACGGCTCCCTCGGCGGTGGTGTCGATCGCCCGGACCTCGCCGACCTCGCCCTCGCCGAGGGTCGAGGTGTCGACGCGCGCCCACCGGTCGCCGTCCGCCGATGCGTACAGGGCTTCCACCGAGTCCATCCGGCAGCGATCGATGTCGGCGTAGCAGGCCTCGGGCTGGCGCCACCCCTCCAGGTACAGGGAGGTGGTCGTCAGGAACGGCCCGCTGCCCTCGAGCGGCAGCCACGGCTCGACGCCCTTCGTCGGTGGCGGGGTCGAAGGCGTCGACCACGTGCCGCCGCCGTCGGTGGATCGGAGCAGCACGAGCGGCGCCTCCATCTCGTCTTCCTCGGACTCGAGGGCCGGCGTGCCCGTGACGAGCACCGTGTCGCCCGAGGCCTGGACCGAGCCGAGCCCGGTCGCATCGTCGAGCACCGGATCAGCGATCCGGGCCCAGGTCTCGCCACCGTCGGCCGACGACCACAGCGCGGCGGACGCGTCGTCGTGGCCGACGGCCAGCAGGCGGTCGCCCACCACGGCGACGTCGGCCGCCACGCTCTCCTGGCCGTCCACCGGCAGCACGACCTCGTGCCATGCCTCCCCGTCGGTGCTCCACCAGGCGGCCGCCTCGACGCCGCCGCTCGCCGGGTCGTCGCGGTCACGGAGGTTGCCGACCGCGACCCACCGATCGCCGCGGGCGACGAGCTCCTGCACCTCCATCGGTCCGGAGAAGCCGGTGACCGGCACCTCCTCCCACGCCGCAGCGTCGCCGAAGCGGAAGGCGTGAGGCTCGAACTGGAGCTCGCCGTCGCCGTCGACCTCGGCGAGGCCCCCGCTGCCGATCGTCAGCCAACGGTTGCCCAGCCGAGCGGTCCCGCCGAGCGACAGGTAGGTCACGTCGGTGGCCATCGGCTCGGTCGGGGCGAAGCGCGTGCCGGCCCGGCCGCTCGAGCTCCAGAGCTCGTCGTCCTCGGTGACGCCGACGATCATCACCTCGTCATCCCAGGTCCCGAGCTGCAGCTCACGGTCGGCGCCCTGCTCGCCGTCGATCCGTTGCGTGGTCCACTCGGCCGCAGGAGGTGCGGAATCCCCTGGCCCATCGACGGGCTCGGAGCCGCACCCACCCGAGAGGAGCACCAGCAGGGCGACCCCGCCGATCCCCGTCGACCGCATCGCCATCCGCCGCGCGCTCACCCGCATCTCCCTCTGACGACCGTCCAGCCTGCCTGGTTCCCCGGGCGCGGGAGCGGGCACCCCGCCGCCCCGCGCGACACCCCGTGGGGCGGGCCTCGTCGGGGACGTATCCCTCGGGGCCCGACGCTCGTCGATGGAGGTGTGGGTGACGGATGGGCCGTCGCCCGACCTCGGAGGTGCGTCGTGCAGAGGAACGAAGGCAACATCGATCGGATCGTCCGGGTGGTGGTCGCCGTCGCCGCGCTCGCCGGCGCGGCGGCGGTGGGCATCGGCTCGGTCGGCGGCCTCGCGCTGGTCGCCGTCGGCGTGATCATGGGCGTGACCGCGGCGGTGGGGTTCTGCCCGCTCTACCGCCTGATCGGCGTCAGCACCTGCCCGGTGGACACCAAGGCGCCCTGACCGCCGCCGTCCGGATGACCGGCGATGATGCGTCGATGGCAGCCGAGCCGGACGGGGACGAGTGGGCGCGACGGGCGCAGGGCCACCTCCCGGCCCTGCGCCGCTTCGCCCGGGCGTTCGTCTCCGACCCGGCCGACGTCGACGACCTCGTCCAGGAGGCGGTCGTGCGCGCCTACCGGGCCCGCGACGGGTTCCGCGGCGAGGCGTCGGAGCTGTCGTGGCTCCGTCGGATCCTGCGGAACCTGGCCATCGACCGAGCTCGCCGACCCGACCGCGAGGTCCTGGTGGAGGACGTCGAGCTCGCCTGGCGCGATGACGCCTACACCGTCGATGCGGGCGAGGTCGTCGCCCTGGCCGAGCAGCGTGACGACCTGCTCGATGCCCTCTCCCGCCTCTCCCACGCGTACCGCAGCGTCGTGGTGCTCCACGACCTCGAGGGGTGGACGGTCGCGGAGGTCGCGCACGAGCTGGAGATCGGGCTGCCGGCCGCGAAGCAGCGCCTGCGACGTGGACGGATGGCGCTGGTGACCGCGCTGGGCGAGGGCGCCGCACGGCGGGCCGACCTCCGGGGGGTGCCGTTGCGCTGCTGGGATGCGCGGCGTCACGTCTCGGACTACCTGGATGGGACCCTCGACGACGCGACCAGGGCGGCGGTGGAGGCGCACGTCGAGCGGTGCCCGACCTGCCCGGCCCTCGTGGCGTCGCTCGTCAGCACGACCGAGGCGCTCGGCCGGCTGCGCGATGGCGATGCAGTGGTCGATCCGGCCTTGGCGGTGCGCATCCAGGAGCGCCTCGCCGCCGAGCCCTGACCGGCGCCGGCCCGCGTTCTTCGCCCAGATCGTGCGTGGTGGGCGCGTGGATCGGGCCGAGGACCAGGCGAGCGGCTCGGGTGGCGGCGACCGGTCAGCCGGTGAGGTGCTGGGCGAGGAAGGCGCTCTGGAGGGCGATGGCCTCGGCGGCCTCGGGGAGCAGGTCGGGCGGGAAGGCGGGGAACACGTGGATCATCTCGTCCCACACCTGGAGCTCGACCGGGACCCCCGCGGCGCGGAGGCGGTCGGCGAGCACGGTCGAGTCGTCGAGGAGCACCTCGGCGGAGCCGACGTCGATGCGGGTGGGCGGCAGGCCGGCGTGGTCGGCCCGCAGCGGGGAGGCCAGCTCGGTGCGGGGGTCGGCCCCGGCCAGGTAGGCCTCGGCCATCTGGGTCAGCGACTCGGCGGTGAGCATCGGGTCCTCGTCGGCCTTGGCCTCGTACGACGGGGCCGACTGGGTGAGGTCGGTCCACGGCGACACCAGGAGGAGGGCGACGGGCATCGCCGCGCCCCGGTCGCGCAGGGCGACCGCGGTGGCGAGGGTGAGGCCGCCGCCGGCCGAGTCGCCGGCGATGGCGACCCGGGCGGGCGCGAGCTGGTCGAAGGCGAGGAGGGCGTCGTTGAGCCCGGCGGGAAACGGGTCCTCGGGGCCGAGGCGGTAGTCGAGCGTGACCACGGCGGCGCCGGTGCCGAGGGCGAGGTTGCCGGCGTAGGTGCGGTGGGTCTGGGGCGAGCCCGACACGTAGCCGCCGCCGTGGAGGTAGAGCAGCACGGCGTCGTCGATCGCCCCGTGCGCCGGAATGAGCCGCTCGGCGGGTCGCCCGGCCAGCTCGATCACCTCGACCACGACGCCCTCGGGCGCGGGCTGGGCGCCGGTCATCGCCTCGAGGCCGGCGCGTCGCTCCTCGATGCTCGACGGCTGCAGGCGGCTGTCGCCGAGCAGGTCGCGGACGATGGCGATCCCCGGGTGCGTCATGGCCGCGCATCGTAGGGTCCCGGCTCGATGAGCGACCGAGACCGCTACGCAGGCCTGCCGATCACCGACGACGACGCGACCATCGCCCGGATGCTCGAGGACGTGAGCGTCCCCACCCTCCTGGCCTCGCTGGTCCACCTCACCGGCGACGCGTCGATCCTCGACGGGGCGCTGCGCCCGGCCGGCATCTACCTCAACGAGGTGCAGGGGTTCATGAGCCCCGAGGACCAGGCGGCGGCGCGCGCCTTCGCCCTCGAGAAGATCGTCGAGTACCGCGACGGCGGCTGCGTGCTGCCCCCGCCGCCGAGCCCCGAGACCGTGAAGCGGACCATGGAGTTCCTCGTCGCCGGCGAGGTGCCCGACGAGTACCTCCCGCTCGTCCTCGAGGAGCTGGCCCTCGACGGCGCCGACGCGCGCGACCTCGGGTGGGGCGATGACCTCGACGCCGCCGCCAAGGCGGCCTTCCACGTCGTGGTGATCGGGGCGGGCATGTCGGGCCTGCTGGCGGGCATCCGCCTCGGCGCCGCGGGGATCCCGTACACGATCGTGGAGAAGAACCCGAAGGTGGGCGGCACCTGGTACGAGAACCGCTACCCCGGCTGCCGGGTCGACGTCGGCAACCACTTCTACTCGTACTCCTTCGCCCCCGACGACGGCTGGAGCGAGTTCTTCGCCCGCCAGCCCGAGCTCCAGGCTTACTTCGAGCAGGTGGTGGTCGACCACGACGTCGCCGGCCACATCCGCTTCGACACCGAGGTCCGCTCCGCTCGCTGGGACGACGCGTCGGCGACCTGGACCATCGAGTGCGAGGGGGCGCAGGGCGGGACCATCACGGCGAACGCCGTCATCAGCGCGGTCGGCCAGCTGAACCGGCCCAAGCTGCCCGACCTCGAGGGCATCGACTCCTTCGAGGGCCTCGCCATGCACTCGGCCCGGTGGGTCGACGGGACGGACCTCACGGGGAAGCGGGTCGCCGTCGTCGGCACAGGCGCGAGCGCGTTCCAGATCGTTCCGACCATCGCCGCCGACGTCGAGCACCTCACGGTCTTCCAGCGCTCGGCGCCGTGGATGTTCCCCAACCCGAACTACCACGTGCAGGTCGGCCCCGGCGTGGCCTGGGCGGTGCAGCACCTCCCGTACTACGGACGCTGGTACCGGTTCCTCATCTTCTGGCCGGCGTGCGACGGCGGCATGCCCGCCATGACGATCGATCCCGACTACCCCGACCCCGAGCACGGCATCAGCGAGATCAACGACCTGGCCAAGGAGATGTTCGTCGGCTGGATGCGCGAGCAGGTGGGCGACGACGAGGAGCTGCTCGCCAAGGTCGTGCCCGACTACGTCTGCCTGGGGAAGCGGACCCTGCAGGACAACGGCTCGTGGCTCACCGCGCTGACCCGCCCGAACGTGGACCTGGTGACCGAGGCGATCGAGCGGGTCGAGCCCACCGGCATCCGCACCGCCGACGGCACCCTCCACGAGGTCGACGTGATCGTGTGGGCCACGGGGTTCCACGCCAACCGGTACCTGTGGCCTATGGAGATCGTGGGCCGCGACGGCGCCGTGCTCGCCGACCAGTGGGGCATCCGCCCGACGGCCCTCTACGGCATCGCCGTGCCCAACTTCCCGAACCTGTTCTGCCTGTACGGGCCGGGCACCAACCTGGCGAGCGGCGGCAGCCTGATCTTCCACTCCGAGTGCCAGGTCCGCTACGTGATGGGCCTGCTCTCCGAGCTGGTGGCCGGCGAGCACCGCCGCGTCGAGGTCCGCCAGGAGGCCCACGACGCCTACAACGCCCGGCTCCAGGCCCGGATGGCCGAGATGGTGTGGAGCCATCCGTCGATCCGCAGCAGCTGGTACCGCAACGAGGAGGGCGAGATCTACATCCTCAGCCCGTGGCGCCTCGTGGACTACTGGACCTGGACCCGGACCCCCGACCTCGACGACTACGTGCTGAGCTGACGAGTACGGTCGACCGGTGCGCAAGGTCGTGGGGGTGCTGGCGTTCGTCGCCGTGATCGCCCTCGTCGTCGGCGGGCTGGCGTGGTGGGCCGCCCGCCCGTCGGTGCCGAGCGAGTTCTACGACCGAGCGAGCGACGTGCCAGCGGCGAGCGGGGTGGTCGTGCGCGCCGAGCCCTTCCGGCGGGGCGTTCCCGACGGGGCGCGCGGGTGGCGCATCCTCTACACCTCGACGGGGATGGGCGGCGCCCAGACGGTGGTGAGCGGCACGGTGCTCGTCCCCGAGCGACCGCCCGAGGGTGGCTACGGCCCGGTCGTGGCCTGGGCCCACGGCACCACCGGGATCGTGCGCGGCTGCGCGCCGTCGATGATGCCCAAGCCGTGGGCCGGCATCCCGGCGCTCGACGAGGTGATCGATCGCGGGTGGGTGGTGGTGGCCACGGACTACGAGGGCCTCGGCACCACGGGCCGGCACCCGTACCTGGTGGGCGAGGTGGCGGCTCGCAACGTCCTCGACTCGATCGCTGCGGTCGGCTCGCTCGCCGAGCGCGAGCCCGAGGCGTTCGGCGCCGGCGGCGCGCCCGAGGGGCCGGCCGTCGTGTGGGGCCACTCCCAGGGCGGCCACAGCACCATCTTCAGCGTGCAGGACGCGGGCGCGGCCGACGCCGGGGTGGTGGGCGGTGCGGCGATCGCTCCGGCGACCGACCTCGCCGCCCTCCTCGAGGCAGCCGACGGGACGCCGGTCGGCAAGGCCCTCACCTCGCTGGCGATGGTGGCGTGGTCCGACGTGTACGACGACGTGGAGCTCGACGAGGTGGTCCAGCCCCTCGCCGTCCCGCTCGTGCGCGACATCGCCAGCCGGTGCATCACGATCCCCGAGGCGCTCGTGAGCGTCCTGGAGGCCTCGGCCATCTGGGGCGACGTCCTGGCGGTCGACCCCACCGAGGACCCCGTGCTCTCGACCCACCTCGCCGCCAACAGCCCCACCGGGGCGGGCGCGACGGGCGACCCCGTGAACCTGCTCGTGGCCCAGGGCCGGCGCGACGACGTGGTGGACCCCGACGTGACCGAGCGGTGGGTGCGCCGAGCCTGTCGCCAGGAGGCCACGGTGGTCGAGCTCCACACCTACGCCGACCAGGACCACCTCTCGATCGTCGCCGACGACAGCCCGGTGGACGAGGCCCTGCTGGCCTGGACCGAGGACCGCCTCGCCGGCGTCGCACCGCCCGCGGCCTGCACCACGACCGAGCACTGAGCGGCGGTGCGCCGGTAGCGTCGGGGCCCATGAGCACCGACGTCGCCGCCACCATCGAAGGTCTTCGCGCCACGTTCGACTCGGGTCGCACCGCCGACCTCACCTGGCGCAAGCGGCAGCTCCAGGGGATCATCGACCTGGTCAAGCAGAACGAGCAGCTGCTGCTCGACGCCCTCGCCCAGGACCTCGGCAAGCCCCCGTTCGACGCCTGGCTCGCCGAGCTCAACATGGTCAAGGACGAGGCCGCCCACGCCATCGCGCACCTGGGCGGGTGGGCGAAGCGAGAGAAGGCGTCGGTGCCGGTGGTGACCCAGCCGGCGAAGGCGTGGATCGAACCCCAGCCCCTCGGCGTGGTGCTGATCATCGCCCCGTGGAACTACCCGGTGCAGCTGGCGCTGGCCCCGGCGGTCGCCGCGCTGTCGGCCGGCAACGCCATGGTCATCAAGCCCTCGGAGCTGGCCCCGGCCACCTCGGCGGCCCTCGCCGAGCTGGTGCCCCGGTACCTCGACCCCGACGCGGTGCGGGTGGTCGAGGGTGCCGTCGACACCACCACCGAGCTGCTCGCCCAGGCGTGGGACCACATCCTCTTCACCGGCTCCACCCAGGTCGGCCGGGTCGTGATGGAGGCGGCGGCGAAGCACCTCACGCCCGTCACCCTCGAGCTCGGCGGCAAGAGCCCCACCATCGTCGCCGCCGACGCCGACCTGAAGGTGGCTGCCAAGCGCATCGCCTGGGGCAAGACCATCAACGCCGGCCAGACCTGCACGGCGCCCGACTTCGTGCTCGTGGAGTCGAAGGTCGCCGCCGCCTTCACCCAGCACCTGTCCGACGAGCTCGCATCGTTCCGCGACAAGGCGCCGGCGACCTCGATCGTCAACGAGCGCCACCTCGACCGGCTCGAGGGCCTGCTCGACGGCCACGGGGGCGAGGAGCTGCTGCCCCGCAAGACCGACCGGGCCAACCGGGTGATGGCGCCCGTCGTGGTCCGCGAGCCCGAGCTCGATTCGCCGATCATGCAAGAGGAGATCTTCGGGCCGCTGATCCCGGTGATCGAGGTCGAGTCGATCGACGCCGCCATCGACTTCGTGAAGGCCCGGCCCCGGCCCCTCGCCCTCTACCTGTTCACCGGCTCGGAGGCCACGGAGCGGGCGGTGCTCGCCCGCACCCATGCCGGCTCGGTGTGCATCAACCACGTGCTCTACCAGGCGGTGGTCACGTCGCTGCCCTTCGGCGGCATCGGCCCGAGCGGCATGGGTGCGTACCACGGCAAGGCCGGCTTCGACACGTTCAGCCACCGCAAGCCCGTGCTGAAGCGGCCCACCCGGCCCGACGCCTCCTTCGCCTACCCGCCGTACTCGGCCGTGGTCCAGAAGCTCCTCAAGACCCTCACCCGCTGGTAGGCGACCGTGGCCGACGCACCGAAGGTCAAGGGGCCGGCGAGCTACTTCCCGTCGATCGAGAAGACCTACAGCCAGCCGATCGACCACTGGCTCGGCCTCGTGCGCGCGCGCCTGGCCACCGGCGAGCGGCACATGGACGTCGTGAGCTGGCTCAAGGCCGAGCACGGCCTCGGCCACGGCCACGCCAACGCCATCGTCGCCTTCGTCCGAGCCGAAGCCTGACGCCACGAAGCTCGGACCGGCGCCCTCAGCCCGGGTCGACCGCCACGACGCGTCGAGGGGTGCCCGAACCTGGCACGGAAGGTGGACGCCGGTGTCCACGTTCCGTGCCAGGTTCAGGCGGCGCGTTCGGGGGCGGGCCGCCTCGACGGAGGCGGATCGAGCTCGGCCGGCGCCCTACGACGTGAAGGCGGAGTACACCGGCAGGTCGAGGATGGTCTTCACGCCGGGCTCGGCGGCCACGACGGCCGGGATGGCGTTGATGACGTGCATGGCGGTGGCCAGGCAGC
>JAGQSL010000192.1 GCA_020439525.1 Acidimicrobiales bacterium
CGTAGCCATCGCCATCGGCCGTCACGACGAGGTCGACGATCGGCTCGAGGGCCGGATCGAGGCGGCGATGGCCGGCTACTGGCGCGACGAGGAGGCGAGCGCCGCCGCCCTCGTCGACGGCTGGCTGCGCACCGGCGACCTCGGCCGGCTCCACGCCACCGGATGCCTCTCGCTTGCCGGCCGGCGCGGCGAGATGTACATCCGCGGTGGGTACAACGTGCACCCGAGCGAGGTGGCCGCCGTGCTCGCCGACCACCCGCTCGTGGCCGACGTGGCGATCGTGCCCCGGGCCGACGACGTGCTGGGCGAGGTCGGCGTCGCCGTCGTGGTGCCGGCCGACCCCGGCCGTCCGCCGACGCTCGACGACCTGCGCTCGGCATCGAAGGACCGCCTCGCCCACCACAAGCTGCCCGAGGGCCTCCTGGTGCTCGACGAGCTCCCGCTCACCGCCATGCAGAAGCTCGACCGCCGTCGCCTGGCCCGGCTGGTCGACGCAGCGGACCCCGGCGCGGGCGGGCCTGGGATCTGACGGTCCGTCAGGGCAGCTCCTACGCTGCCGAGGTCCCGTCGCCGCCCCGAGGAGCACCGCCGTGCCCACCCCGTCGTCCGAGCTGCCCCTCACCGAGCAGGTGCTCCACGCCGTCGACGATCGCGGCATCGCCACGATCACCCTGAACCGGCCCGATGTGAAGAACGCCATCAGCCCCGACCAGCGCGACCGGGTGATCGCCCTGCTCGGCGAGGCCAGCGCGGACCTCGGGATCCGCGGCGTCGTGGTCACCCACACCGGCGATGCCTTCTGCACCGGCGCCGACCTGCGGGCCTCGCGGCCGCCGGCCCCACGGCCCGACGACGCCCCGAAGCGTGGCGTCGGCGAGGTGGCCAAGATGATCCGCGACGGCGCCCAGCAGCTGGTGGCCGCCGTGCTCGACTGCGAGAAGCCGGTGATCGCGGCGGTCGGCGGGACCGCCGCCGGCATCGGCGCCCACGTGGCGCTGGCGTGCGACCTGGTGGTGGCCACCGAGTCGTCGCGCTTCATCGAGGTCTTCGTCCGCCGGGGCCTCGTGCCCGACGG
Organism: Acidimicrobiales bacterium; assembly: GCA_020439525.1. GTDB lineage: Bacteria > Actinomycetota > Acidimicrobiia > Acidimicrobiales > Iamiaceae > Aquihabitans. The sequence continues at coordinate 1,076 of JAGQSL010000192.1, forward strand.
CGGCGGCGCCTACCTCCTCCCCCGCATGGTGGGCGTGCGGCGAGCCAAGGAGCTCCTGTTCTTCGGCGACGACCTGTCGGCCGCCGAGGCAGCCGAGCTCGGCCTCGTGAACAAGGTGGTGGCCGACGACGCCCTCGACGCGGCGGTCGCCGAGTGGACCGATCGCCTGGCGACGGCCCCGACCCGCTCGCTGGCGCTCACCAAGTGGCTGGTGAACACCTCGCTCGACTCGGACCGGGCCACCGCCTTCCAGAACGAGGCCGTCGCCCAGGAGCTGAACATGTCGACGGTGGACGCCAACGAGGGCGTGGCCGCGTTCGTCGAGCGCCGCTCCCCCACCTACCGGGGCTGGTAGCTCGTTTTCCGAGCGCCGGGACCGTTCGCTACCATCGGCGGTCCACCCGTTCGGGGGTGGTGTAATCGGTAACACAACTGGTTCTGGTCCAGTCATTGGGGGTTCGAGTCCTCCCCCCCGAGCCACATCGCAAGAAGGCGCCCAGGTCAGCAGGCCGGGCGCCTTCTTCGTTCCGGCCCTGAGGTCACAACGTCAACGCGGGCAGCCGAGTCGAGGTCGCCACCAACGGACGCGGAACCTCCGCCGGGCGGCACCTACCCGGCGTAGGGGGGCCGGGTCGTTGTGGACATCCGAACGCCAGTGGCATAGTCATGCCATGGCTCGCACACGCGTCAGCACGACGGTGGACGAAGGGCTGCTGGCCCAAGCTCGCGAGATCGCAGGCGCCCCATCAGATGCCGCGCTGCTCGATCGGGCCCTCGGGGCACTCCTCGCGCAACACCGGAGTGCCGAGATCGACCGCGCCTACGCCGCGTACGACGAGCGGCCGCTCGACGAGCCGGACGATTGGGGTGACCTCGCTTCGTTCCGCTCCGCCGCTGGCGCATCGTGAGCGATCACCCACAGCGCGGCGAGGTCTGGTGGTGCGAGCTCCCGGCGATCGGCCGGCGCCCCGTCGTCGTGCTGAGCCGGGATGTCGCCATTCCCCGACTGGGTCGAGCGCTCGTCGCCCCCTGCACGACCGCGATCCGCAACCTGCCGAGCGAGGTCGTGCTCGAGCCAGGTGCCGATCCTGTCCCGAAGCTCAGCGCGGTCAACCTCGATTCCGTGGAGAGCGTCTCGCTCGGCGTACTCGTCGAGCGACTCGGACGGCTCGGCGATGAACGCATGCGGGCGGTGTGCGACGCCCTTTCGGTCGCCGTCGCCTGTCGCTGACCCCTCCCTCGTGGCAGCCGGCGGCCGCCGGTCTGGCGACGGATCAGGCGTCAGGCTTCGGCCGGATCCCTCGCGCCTCCTCCCACGCCCGCTGTTCGGCCCGGTTGCGCTTGAACCTGAAGAGCTCGGCCGTCTCCCGAGTCGAGGCCACCGGGTGCACGATCTGGCGCACCGGGTTCAACGACCGATCGCGCTGTCGCGCCACCAGCGGCGGCGGGTCCTCGATCGCTCTCGCCATCCGCTTGCTCAGCACGCCGACGACGACGAACGCGGCCGCCGCACCCACGTAGGCCCACGGCTCCGCGATGATCCCTGCGGCGACCGCCGAGGCTCCGGCCGCCATCGGGAGCAACGGCCCCCACGCCGGCGAACCGGTGGCCTCCACCAGGCGACGCCGCCGTTCGCTCACGCGTGGGCCGATCAGACCGACGATCCCCAGGAGGACGAAGACCGATCCGCAGAGGATGAGGACCCAGCTCATGGGCACCCGGTACCCGGCGCGACCTCCTGGCAACGCAACGGTCGAACGACGGAGGGCGAGCGCCCGTCAGCAGGCGTCGAGCAACCGGTCCCGGGCGCGCTGGAGGTGCCGGTAGAAGCTCGAGCGACTCATGTGCAGCTCGCGCTGGGCCACGCCGTGACCACCGGCGGGGTCGAGGTAGGCGCGCACGATCGCCTGGCGCAGGCGCTGATCGCTCGGCGACGGGCCGAACGCCGCGTCCACCGCGGCTCGCACGAGGCCGCGCACCGCGTCGGCCCGCTCGGCCACCGAGCCCTCCTCGGCGGCGAGGGGACCGGTGCTCAGCGCCTCGTCGTCGTGGAAGCGCCGCAGCGCCGCCACCACCGACGGGCCGAGCCCCGCCGCCCCGCTCGCGTGCGCTCCCGGATCCTCGCCCTGCTCGGCCAGGATCAGCTCGTACATCTGGCCGATGATGCCGCCGGGGCCGAAGTCGGCGGCCAGGGTCACCAGCTCGCGCTCGTCGTCGTGGCGACCGAGCTCCCCGACGAGCTCGTAGCGGAGGGGGGCGATGCCGCGGTAGTCCGTCGCCGTGCTCGCGGTGGCGAAGACGTAGCGCGGGTTGGCGACCGCGCCCATCGCCATCGCACCGGCGTTCCCCACCCGGATCACCTCGGCGCGCACGGCGGCGTCGCCGGGCTCCTCGAGGATGATCGTGTCGTGGGTGAGGGCGGCGACGTCGAGCAGGCCCCGGTCGCGCAGCCATCGGAGCACGGGCCCGGTCTCGATCTGCTCCTCGGCCCACGGCGGCATGGCGCTCGCCATGCAGATCACCGACATGCCGCTCAGCGTCCCGTCGACCCGCCGCACGGCGATCGCCTGGCCGGGGCGCTCCTCGCACCAGCGGGCGAAGCGGGTGAACCACCGGGCGCTTCCCGCGCCGGTGGCCACCGACAGGGCGTCCACGTCGCCGGCGCGGGGGAGGTCGGCGTAGAAGGCAGTGCTCCGCTCGGCGCCCAGGCGGAGCTCGGGATCCTCCACGAGCGAGCCGAGCTCCAGCGCGGCGACCGGGTCGCCCTCCCGGGCCCTGCGGTGGAGGTGGGCGGCGATCCGCAGCACGAGCGTGCGATGGCGGTCGGGATCGCTGTCGCGCAGCCGGGTCCGGACCGCCGACCGGGCGAGCGGGTGCAGGGTGGTGCGCAGGCCCAGAGGCTCGGCGATGCTCAGCTCCCGCAGCGATCCGTAGCCCTGCCGGGTGGGACGGCCCGGCAGCACGGCGGCGAGCAGGGGGCCGTCTACGGCGGGAGCGATCGAGGCCACGTCGAGCACATCGGGGTCAACGCCGACGAGCTCGCGTCCGCCGAGGCGCTCGAGGAGCAACGCGTCGAGCGACGCGGTCGGGCCCGCGGCCGACGTCGGCGCCCCCGAGGCCTCCCCCGAGGCGAGCGAGGCCGCCAGCGTCAGCGCGAGCGGGAACCCGGCCGCCCAGTGCACCAGGCGATCCACCTCCTGGGCGTCGACGACGCCTCGGCGCGCGAGCAGCTGACGGGCGTCGTCGCGCTCGAGCGGCCGGAGGGCGACGGCGGTGGTGAGGACCTGCAGCTCGCCGTCGAACCACGCCCGATCCGGGGCCTGACGTCCGGCGACGACCACCACCCCCGACGCCGGGACCACGTCGAGCACGGCATCGCGCAGCTCCACGCGCATCGCCGCCACCTCATCGACCTCGTCGACGACGAGCACGGCACCGTCCTGGTCCGCGGGGGCCGCCGCGGCGCGCAGCGCCTCCCTCGTCGGCGCGACGAGCCGGCCGTCGACGCGGACCACCGGGCGACCGGCCTGCTCGGCGCTGGTCGCGATGGCGCGCAGCAGCGCGCTCTTGCCCACGCCCCCCGGACCGTGGACGTAGACGATGCGCTGCGGGCGGCGCCTGCCGACGACGTCGTCGACGAGCGCCAGCACATCGCGCCGACCGACGAACCGCTCTGCCTCGAGGCGAGCCGCATAGCCGCCCATGCGCTCCGCGCCGCTCACCGGCGGGAACGTACCAGCCCCCCTCGGCGCCGCCGGACCGGCCCGAGGCCGTCCGACCGACTCACCCGCAGGGCGAGATCACCCGGTGACGGTGATGGTGGCGCGAGCGTCGCCGACGAGGTCCGAGGCGGTGTAGGTCCCGGGCTCGTCGATGGTGAAGCTCTCGGTCAGCCCACCGGTGATGGTGTAGCTGTCCGACCCGTCGAAGGTCACCGCGTGCGTCCCCGCATCGGCCGCCGCCTCGAAGGTGACCACCTCGCCCACCGCCACCGTCAGCTCGTCGGGCTCGAAGGTCCCGTCCGCGTGCAGCGTGATGGTCCGCTCCGCCGGAGCCGGCCCGTCGACGAGGGTGATGGCGCCGGTGCCGGCGCTCGCCTCGCTGGTCGCAGCCTCCCCGCCCGTCGTGGTCGTCGCGGCGTCGGCGGCCGCGGTCGTCGACGGCGCCCCGGTGGAGGAGGTGTCCGAGGCGTCCGAGCCCGACGATCCGCAGGACGTGAGCGCGGCGACGAGGGCGAGGGAGGCGAGGGTGAGGGCGGGTCGGCGCAGCACGGTGGTGATCTCCTCGGGCGGTGGGCTCGGCGCGGACGGCGCCGGCGGCGATGGTGCCAGCCGCACCGGCGCGAGGGACGCCGATCCGGTCCCGTTCCGGTCCCAGATCCCGTCAGTCCTTGGGGCAGCCCGAGGCGATCGTGAGCGTGCCCACGACGCGCGACGCGGACCCACCGTATCCGGTCACGATCACCGTGACCTGGTGGTCGCCGACGGCGGCGGAGGGGAAGCCGGAGCGGATGGCGCCGGTGAACGAGGTGCCCGAACGGGCCATCGGCACCCGGCCGACGCCCGCGATGGCGATCTCGCCGCTGGTGGCGTCGCGGGCCCGCGCCGTCACCGTGACCGAGTCGGGGCAGTAGCCGGCCTCGTGGACGATGGTGCCGCTCATCGAGGCCGCATCGATCACCGGCGGCCTGCTCGGCGCGGTGGTCGTGGTCGTGCGGGGCGGTGCCGTCGTGGTCGTCGTGGGCTGCGGCACCACGGTCGCCGCCGGGCCCGGCGCGGTCGTGGTCGGCGCCACGCTCGTCGTCGTGACCGGGGCCGTGGTGGTCGAGGTGGTCGCCGTCGGATCTGCCGAGGTCGTCGTCGACGAGCCCTCGCCGACCCCGGCGATCGTGGTGGTGGTCGTCGTCACGACGGCGGGAGCGCCCTCCACGACCTCGACGACGCGCTCGTCCGAGCGCACGGCCGACGTGGTGGGGCTGCGCACCACCAGCAGGTGTC
>JAGQSL010000001.1 GCA_020439525.1 Acidimicrobiales bacterium
AGGATGTTGGTCGCGTGCTCGCGCGCCTCCTCGGCGTCGGCGGCCAGCTTGACGCCGCCCGCCTTGCCCCGGCCGCCCACGTGCACCTGGGCCTTCACCACCACCGGGTAGCCGATCCGGTCGGCGGCGGCGACGGCGTCGTCGACCGTGGTGACCGCCTCGCCGGGCGAGACGGGGATGCCGAACGAGGCGAAGAACTGCTTGCCTTGGTATTCGAGAAGGTCCACGCGGACTCCTGATCTGAGCTTCCTGGCGGGTCCGGGCGATACTAGGCAGGTGCCTGGAACGTGTTCCCATCCGCGCCCGCGCCGCCGAGGTGACCTGGTGATCGCCCGATGAGCCCGGTCGACCAGTCGCGCGCCCACGTGGGCCAGGCCGCGCTGGTGGCGGTCGTGGCCGTCGTCCTGCTGCTCGTCGGTGCCGGGATGTTCGCGCTCGTGAACCGCAACACCCCGAGCGCGAACCTCGGCCTCGGCGACCAGACCTTCCAGGGCGGCTCGGCCGAGCGCCTCGCCGCGGAGATCGCGGACCGGGGGCCGATCTTCTACGGCGACGTGTCGGGCAACAAGGAGCGCGACATCATCCTCCAGCACCGGGGCGACGACCCGGAGAAGGGCTGGTACGCGTTCCGGGCCGCCCCCGTGGACCGCGACCGCAGCTGCACCTGGGAGTGGCAGGACGACGAGGAGCAGTTCCGCGCCAAGTGCGACGAGTCGCTCACCGCCCCGGCCGACGGCGAGGGCCTCCAGCAGTTCCCGGTGAGGGTCCGCGACGGCAAGCTCGACGTCGACCTCAACGCCGAGGCGCGGGCGACCACCACCACCGCCGGCTGACGCCGTCGCTCCCCCTCCGCCGGCGCCGGGTCGCTCCTACGATGCGGCCGTGGAGCGCATCACGTGCACGGAGTGGGGACCACCGGAGTCGCTGGTCCTCGAGGAGATCGCCACCCCCGAGCCCGGCCCGGGCCAGGTGCTGGTGGGCGTGGCCGCCGCCGGGGTGAACTTCGTCGACGCCCTGTTCGTGGCGGGCACGTACCAGATCAAGGTGCCGCCACCCTTCACGCCCGGCTCCGAGCTCGCCGGGACCGTGCTGGCGGTGGGCGACGGGGTCCACGGGGTGGGCGTCGGCGACCGGGTGCTGTCGTCGCTCGGGCTTGGGGCGTTCGCCTCGCACGCCGTGCTGCCGGCCGCATCGGTCGTGCCCGTGCCCCACCAGCTGCCCCTGCCGGCCGCCGCCGCCCTCGTCCAGTCGTACTGCACCGCCTGGTTCAGCCTCACCCGACGGACCTCGGTGGGCCCCGGCGACCAGGTGCTCGTGCTGGGCGCCGGCGGAGGCGTGGGCCTGGCGGCGATCGACGTGGCCCGCCACCTCGGTGCCCGGGTGATCGCAGCGGCGTCGACCGACGAGAAGTTGGCCGATGCCGAGGCCATGGGGGCGCAGGCCACGATCGCCTACGAGCGCGAGGACCTCAAGGCGCGAGCGCGCGAGCTCTCGGGCGGCGGCGTCGACGTGGTGGTCGACCCGGTGGGCGGTGCGCACACCGACGCCGCCCTGCGCGCTCTCGGCCTCTTCGGCCGGCTGCTCGTCATCGGCTTCGCCGCCGGATCGATCCCTTCGGTGCCGGTCAACCAGGTGCTGTTGCGCAACCGCTCGGTGCTGGGCGTCGACTGGGGCGCCTGGGCGATGGCCCACGGTCCCGAGCAGCGGGCCCTGCTCGACGAGGTCCTGGCCGCGGTGGCGGCCGGGGGCCTGCGGCCGTCCGCCCCGGCCGAACGGCCGCTGACCGAGGCCGGCGCCGTGCTGCGCGACCTGCTCGAGCGCCGCCTCCGCGGCAAGACCGTGCTCGTCCCCGGCCCCTACACCTAGGGAGCGAATCGCCGGCGATTCGCCGCCCGGGATCGCCGGGGAGCGAATCGACGTCGAATCGCTAGCCGGCGCGGTAGACGAGGCCGGCGTCGCCCTTGGTGACGGTGAGCTGGTCGCCGTCGACGGCCAGCGCCACCTCGCCGTCGAGGACGCCGAGCACCGAGGCCTCCACCTCGCTGCCGCCGCCCTCGCAGGCCATCTTCGTGGTGGCGATGGGCCCGACCTGGGCGGTGGTCTCGTCGGCCGCGAGGACGAACGCGCCGGAGCCCCGGTTGCAGCCGGCGAACACCGCGGCGGTCCCGTCGTCGGCCACCGCCAACGTCGGTGGCTCGACGTCGGCGGGGACCGACGAGACCGACTCGCCGTCGACGATCGACTCCAGCGTCCAGGTCGTGCCGACCACGGGCGCCGCGTCCGGGGCGGCGTCGGAGAGCACGATGGTCACCGTCCCGGACCGCAGCGTCAGCTCGTCGTCGGCGAGCGTCGCCGCCATCCCCTGCTCGAGGAGGCCGGCGAGCCAGGCGTCCTGGGCCATGAGGTCGTCGGGGCAGGCCATCTGGGTCGCGGCGGCCGGCCCGTCCCAGGCGAGGTTGCCGTCCTCGAGGGTGAACGCGCCCGCCGACTGGTTGCAGCCGGCGTTCACGCCGAGGCGACCATCATCGAACGACAGGCGGATGGCGCTGTCGGCCACCAGGTCGTAGCCCTCGACCGATGCCGAGGTGAAGGTGCGCCCGGCGAGGTCGTCCGCGGTCGGGGCGGCCCCGCCATCGGGAGCCGGCTCGGTCGTGGAGCCCCCATCGCCCGAGCCCGCGGCGCCTTCGTCGGAACCGCCGCTCCCGCACGCCGCCAGCACCAGCACCGCCCCGATCCCGAGCACCATCCACACCTTGCGCACGCCCTGCTCCCCTCATCGAGGTCGGCCCGCGCAGCCCCAGCGCCGGGCGGGTGAGCGGAGGTCACCTCCGCGTGCGGGACGCTAGCGGTCAGCCGGCGTCGGCGGTCACCAGGGCGACCACCTCGCGGCGCTGGATCTTGTCGGTGCCGGTGCGCGGGAAGTCATCGACGGCGACGAAGCGCACCGGCACCTTGTAGCGGGCCATCCGCTCGGTGGCCCAGGCGTCGAGGTCGGCGGAGGCGAGCGTCGCCCCCGCGGCCAGGCGCACCGCGGCCACCGGCACCTCGCCGTCGCGCTCGTCGGGCACCGGCACCACCGCCGCTTCGAGCACGTCGGGGTGCTCCTCGAGGTCCTGCTCGACCTCCACGGCGTAGACCGAGTACCCGCCCCGCTTGATGACGTCCTTCTTCCGGCCCTCGAAGTTGACGATGCCGAGCGGACCGCGGCGGGCGAGGTCGCCGGTGCGCAGCCAGCCGTCGTCGGTGAGGGCCGAGGCGGTGGCGTCGGGGGCGCCGTGGTAGCCGGCGAGCACGCCGGGGCCCTTGAGCCAGAGCTCCCCCACCGCCCCGATGGGCACCTCCGCGCCGTCGTCGCCCACCACCTTGAACCGCACGCGCGGCAAGGGCACGCCGACCGAACCGCCGATGGCCGCCGGGACCAACGGGGGCGAGACCCGGATCGCCACCCCGCCGGCCGTCTCGACCATGCCGTAGCCCTCGGCGAACATCGCCTCGCCCACGGCGCCCACCACCGGCAGGCGCAGCGAGGCGCCTCGGCGCTTGAAGCGGTGGGCCAGGTCGGCGGGCATGGCGTCGGCGCCCGAGATCCAGCAGCGGATGGAGCGCAGGTCGCGATCGTCGGCTCCCGCCTCCTCGAGCATGCGGTACATGGCGGGGACGCCGGCGAACAGCGATGCCCGCCGCTCCTCGATGGCGTCGAGCACGGCCACGGGGTGGAACCGGTCGAGGAAGGCGACCGGGATGGCGCCGCACGCGGCTCCCACGGCCAGGGCGAACCCGTAGATGTGGGCGAGGGGCAGCGCGAGCACGAGCTCGTCGTGGCGGAGCTCGGTGGGCAGCAGCGCCACCGCGGACATGCCGCCCAGGAGCCCGGCGTGGGTGAGCTCGGCGCCCTTCGGCGCGCCCGTGGTGCCCGACGTGTAGAAGAGCGCGGCCACCGCCCTGGGGTCCGACGCCACCGACGGGCCGAAGGGCGCGGCATCGCCCAGCTCGTCGACCGAGCGGATGACGAGGGTGGCGCCCGAGTCGGCGACGACGTGCTCGACCTCGGCGGTGGTCATCTGGGCGTTGACCGGGGCGGGGATGCGTCCGGCCCGGGAGGTGGCGAGGGTGAGCAGGAGCAGGTCGTAGCCGTTGGGGGTGGCGATCACGACCCGGTCGCCGAGCTCGGTGCCCGCGGCGATGGCCCCGGCCCACCGGTCGACCTGGGCAGCCGCCTCGGTGGTGGTGCGCTCCGCGCCCGACGCGAGCTCGGTGACGAGCCGGCGGTGGGGGTGGACGGTGGCGACGCGCTCGAGCAGGTTGCCGAGGGTGAGCCCTCGACCGGTCGCCAGCTCGATGCGCTCCTGCCACCTCATCGGCGCCACCCTACGGTCCGGCGCCGCACCGCTCGTCCGCTCAGGCCTTCTTGAGCGGCGCCCACGCCAGCAGCAGCACCTTCTGGCCCACCTCGGGGAAGTGGACGGTGACCTCGGTCTTGTCGCCGCTGCCCTGCAGGTCGAGCACGACGCCCTCGCCCCACTTGGCGTGCACGACGTCGTCACCCACCCGCAGCTGGGGCCCGGGGCCGGCGTCGGCCGCGGCGCGCTGGCCCGAGGCGATGGCCTGGTCGACCATCCGCTCCCGGTTGGCCTCGCGCCGCGCCTGGCGCTCGGCCGACGAGATCCCGCTGCGCCGGTCGGGGCGGTCGCCCCAGCTCGCCGCCGACGAGGTCATCGAGGCGCTGTCCGCCCAGGCGCCGCCTCGCGAGGAGCGCCGCTCGCCCTGGATGGAGGTGACGAGGCGCTGGGGGATCTCCTCGAGGAACCGGCTGGGCGGGTTGTACTGCGTGGACCCGTAGATGGTGCGACTCCAGGCGTGGCTCAGGTACAGCCGCTCTCGCGCCCGGGTGATGCCGACGTAGGCGAGCCGGCGCTCCTCCTCGAGCTCGTGGGGCTCGCCGATGGCGCGCAGGTGGGGGAAGATCCCGTCTTCCAAGCCGATCAGGAACACCGCGGGGAACTCGAGGCCCTTCGCCGAGTGGAGGGTCATGAGCACGACCTGCGAGTCGTCGTCGGGGACCTCGTCGCTGTCGGCCACCAGGCTCACCTGCTCGAGGAAGACGTCGACCGACTCGACCTCGCGCGCCGAACCGACCAGCTCGGCCAGGTTCTCGAGGCGGCCCTCGGCCTCCACGGAGTGCTCGGCCTGGAGCTCGTCGAGGTACCCGGAGCGGGCGAGCACCGACTCGAGCAGGGGCCCGGGACCGTCGTCGACCACCTCGGCGGCGGCGTCGACGATCGAGAGGAACTCGGCGATGCCCTTGACGGCCCGCCCGGTGATGCCGGCCTCCTCCGAGCGGCGCAGCGCCTGCATGAACGTGTAGCCGTGCATGGCCGCCCAGGCGTCGAGCCGGGCCACCGTCGAGTCGCCCACGCCCCGCTTGGGCACGTTGAGCACCCGCTTGACCGACACCTCGTCGGCCGGGTTCACCACCGCCTTCACGAAGGCCAGCGCGTCCTTGACCTCCCGCCGGTCGTAGAAGCGGGTGCCGCCGATGACCTTGTACGGGATGCCGCCCCGCAGCAGGTGCTCCTCCACCACCCGGCTCTGGGCGTTGGTCCGGTAGAAGATGGCGATGTCGCCCCACCGGTGATCGCCCGAGTCGTGGAGCTTGGCGATCTCGTGGGCCACCCACTGGGCCTCGTCGCCCTCGTCATCTGCGTGGTAGCGGACGATGGCGTGGCCGTCGCCGGCATCGGTCCACAGCTCCTTGGGCTTGCGGCTCAGGTTGTTCGAGATGACCGCGTTGGCGGCGTCGAGGATGGTCTGCGTGGACCGGTAGTTCTGCTCCAGCACCACCACCGTCGCGTCGGGGAACGCCTCCTCGAACTCGAGGATGTTGCGGATGTCGGCCCCGCGGAACTTGTAGATGCTGTTGCGCACCACGACGCCGTCGGCGACGAAGCTGTGCAGCCGATCCACCTCGAGGTCGTGGACCGTCCCGTCGTGCTCGGCGATCTCCACGGACTCGACCGGCGCCGATCGCACCGTCCCGTCGTCCTCGGTGACGAGCATCGCCATCCCGGGCCGGAGCGAGGCGAGCGGGAGCATCTCCCACGTCTGCCCGTCCACGCGCGCCCGACGGCGGACGTCCACGTTGCCCGCGAACGCGACCGCGTTGGCCAGCTCGAGGGCCTCGTGGTACGAGGTGCGCGACGTCTCGATCCGCCAGCCTCCGGCCTGGCCCGGACGCACGGGGAACCCGGCCCGGCGCAGGCGGTGGGCGACGTCGGCCCGGTTCGAGCTCCACCGCACGCGATGCGAACCGACCGCCCCCCGCCGGTCCGAGAACATCGTGAGGTCCACGGTCTGGCGCTGCGCGCCGCCCTCGGGAACGAGGTGGGGGAAGTCGATCAGGAGGTCGAGGTCCTCGAGCAGCTCCTTGGCGCGACTTCGGGTGTCGATCGCGTCGAACAGGCGGTCCCGCGCGCCCTGGCCCATCGCACGGTGGCGACCGGTGTCGTGGAAGCAGGCGGTGGGCAGCCCGTACTGCGCGGCGAACCAGGACTCCCACCAGGCGGCATCCTCGCCACGGGCGTGCGCACCGAGGATCCACAGCCGGTCGCCGTGCTCCTGGTCCAGGTGGACCCGCAGCCCGCCCTGCAGCACGCCCGTCGAAGGGGACCGCGCGCTGGTGGTCCGGCCGATGCGGAAGCCCGTGTCGACGCGCTCCATCAGGTAGACGACGTGGCGGTCGTGGTCGAGGTCCACACGAGCCGGGACGATGTGGTGAGGCGTGCCGACCACCGAGCGACCGCCGGCCGTGACCCGGTACACCCGCCCCCGATAGGCGCCGGGGGCGACCGCAGCGACCGTGCCGACGGCGAGGCGGTCCGAGCCGTCGACCCCGAGCACCTCGTCACCGACCTCGATCGCCTCGATGGGGACCTCGCCTGCCGGCGTCCGCACCATCGTGCCGGGGACGAGGCACTGGTCGCTGTCGCCCACGATGCACACGTTGCGGTGCTCGCCGGCGAGCTGGAGGATCATCTCGTTCTGGACCCGGTTGGTGTCCTGGTACTCGTCGACCAGCACGTGGCGGAACCGGCGGCGGTAGTGCTCGAGCGCCTCGGGCTCGGTGCGGAACAGCTCCACCACGTTGCGCAGCAGGTCGTCGAAGTCCATGGCACCGGCCTTGAGCAGGCGGGCCTGGTACTCCCGGTAGACGTCGGCGATCTTGCGCTCGAAGATCACCTGGGCCCGTGCCGCGTACTCCTCGGGCCCGAGGTCGTCGTTCTTGGCGGCCGAGATGGTGCCGTGGACCGACCGGGGCGGGAAGCGCTTCGCGTCGAGCCCGAGGTCGCGGATCACGTAGCCGACGAGGCGCTGGGCATCGGCCTGGTCGTAGATGGTGAAGCTGGACGGGAACCCGAGGCGGTGCCCATCGCGCCGCAGGATGCGCACGCACGCCGAGTGGAACGTGGACACCCACATCTTCTCGGCCACGGGCCCGACCAGTGCCCCCACCCGGTGCTTCATCTCCTGGGCGGCCTTGTTGGTGAAGGTGATGGCCAGGATCTCGAACGGCGAGACGCCCGTGTGGATGAGGTGGGCGATGCGCGAGGTGAGCACCCGCGTCTTGCCCGACCCGGCGCCGGCGATGACGAGCAGCGGCCCCTCGTCGTGCACGACCGCCTCGTGCTGGACGGGGTTCAGGCCCTCGATGAGGGACGCGTCGGAGGGGTGCGGCGGCATCGGGAGCACCCTACCGGCGGGGTCTGACGGGCAAGCCCGGGCCTCGGCCGCGGGCCGATGACCTCGCACGGGTTGGCTCCGGGGAAGAATGGGCAGATCGGACCCGTGCCCCCGGCGCGTCGCGCCCTCGTCCCCCCGGTCGCCCGGTGACCCCCCGCCGCAGGGCGTCGGGGCCTCGGCGCGCGGTCCAGCGGACGATCTACATCGTCGTCGGGGCGTTCGTCTTCTACTACCTGGTCATCCCGACGCTCATCCGATCGAGCGACTCGGCCACCCTGCTGACCGAGGTGAACCCGCTGCTCGTGGCCCTCGCCGTCGGCCTCGAGATCGGCGCCCTGGCCTGCTACACGATCCTCACCCGGGTCACCCTCCCCGAGGAGCCCCGCCTCTCCCTGTTCACGATCTTCCGCATCCAGCTCGCCACCCGCTCGGTCACGAACCTGGTGCCGGGCGGGTCGGCCGCCGGCGGCACCCTCGGCTACCGGCTGCTCACCGACGCCGGGGTGGCCCCCACGGCCGCGGGCTTCAGCCTGGCCACCGTGGGCCTCGGCTCCGCGGTGGTGCTCAACCTGATCCTCTGGATCTCCCTGCTCATCTCGATCCCGCTGAACGGCCTGCGTCCCGCCTACGTGACCGCGGCCATCGTCGGCGTGCTCCTGCTCGCGTTCGCCGCCGGGCTGGTGTACCTCCTGCTGGAGGGGCGCGATCGCGCCGAGCGGGTCCTGCGGGCGATCGCCCGGCGCATCCCGTTCGTGGAGGAGGACACGGCCGCGAGCTTCGTGCACCAGATGGCCGACCGGATCCAGGAGCTGGCCCAACAGCCCGAGCTGGTGCGCCGCGGCGTGCTGTGGGCGACGGCGAACTGGCTGCTCGACGCAGCGGCCCTGTGGGTGTTCCTGCGGGCCTTCGGGCACTCGATGAACCCCATCAACCTGATCGTGGCGTTCGGCGTGACCGGCGTGCTCGCCGCCATCCCGATCACCCCCGGGGGCCTGGGCGTGGTGGAGACCGCGCTCCCGGCCCTGCTGGTCACGTTCGGGGCCCCGGTCGGGGCCGCCGGTGCCGCCGTGCTCTCGTGGCGGCTCGTGCAGTTCTGGATGCCGATCCCGCTCGGCGGGATCGCCTACGCCTCGCTCAAGCTCGGGCCGCTCGGCCGGCGCCGTCGCCTCGCCGCCGTGCGCAGCCTCGCCGCCGAGGCGGGCGAGCACGCCATGGAGCGCGTCTGGGACCAGAACACCGGCCGCTACCGCACGGTCCCGGTCGGCACCGTGCTCGAGCCCGGCGAGCAGCGGACGGCGCCCGACGGGGCCACCCACGGGGCCGACGACGACGTGGCCGACGACGACGTGGCCAGCACCGGTTGGAGCTGAGCTAGCCGCCGAGCAGGCGGCGGCGGAACAGGTCGAGGACCTGGTCGAGCGCGTCGCGGGTCGGATGGCCCGGCTCGTCGACCAGCTCGTCGGTGAGAACGGAGTGGGCGCTCGCCGAGATGCCGTGGACGTTCCCCTTCGACGAGTCGATCTCGACGCCGACGAAGGCGTCGCCCAGCTCGTCGCGCAGGCGGGCGAAGCGCTCCGGCGGCGCCAGCTTGTCGCCGGTGAAGCGAAGACCGAGCACGCAGAGGTCCTCGTCGTCCGCACACCGCGCCTTCACCGTGGCGAGGTCGTCGGGCGACAGGTTGAGGTCGCGCCGGTGACCGGCGGAGAGCGGGAACGGCAGCGACGGCTGGGAGAGCACCGGAGCGACCACCACGGGGTCGACCATCATCGCCAGCGCGAAGTTGCCCGTCAGGCACATCCCCACGACGCCGACGCCCGGTCCGCCGCAGCGCTCGTGCTCGTGGCGGGCGAGCGCCCGGGCCCACGCCGTGGCCGGCGACGTCTTGTTGCGCGCCCACGTGGCGAACTCCTTCGACACGCACGCCCACGAGATGGACTGGGCGATGTAGGCCGCGCTCGCGGGCTTGCCCGGCGTGCCGAACATCGACGGCAGCACCGCGGTGAAGCCGGCGTCGGCCACGCGCCGACCGAACGCAGCCACCGACGGGGTGATGCCTGGGATCTCGGTGATGACCAGCACCGCGGGGCCAGACCCGGCGCGAAACACCCTGCGCTCGGACCCCAGCGCCGCGAACGTGTCGGCCTCGAACCCCTCCAGCTCCTGCATCGGCCGGGAGGTTAGGGCGCGTCAGCGCGCGGCGCGCTCGGACAGCCAGTCGACCAGCTCGTCGCAGCTCATCGGCATGGCGGCGACCCGACCTTGCACCGCGTCGACCCCGAAGCCGAACAGGACGGCACGCTGGTGGTCGCGCTCCACCCCCACCGCCAGGCTCCGCCAGCCGAGCCCGTGGGCGAGCAGGACGAGCGACCGCGCCACCTCGACCCCGAGCGGGTCGTCCTCGCGGATGCGGGCGATGAGCGAGCGGCCCAGCTTGAGCCCGGCGACCGACAGGCCGGCGAGCTCGGCGAGCGACACGCCGCCCTGGCCGGCGTTCTCCACGAGCACGTCGAAGCCGGCCGCCGAGAGGGCGGCGACCGCGGCGGCACGCTCAGGATCGGCGAGGAGCCGTTCGCGCACCTCGAGGACGAGCGCATCGGGATCGAGCCCGGCCTCCTCCAGCTCCGTGCCGAGGCGCTCGACGAACCCGGGGGCCACCAGCTCGTCGCCGGCGAGGTTGAGGTGCACCGGGACCGGGATCGCGCCCCCTGCCGCGACCGACCACCGGCGGCGATCGACGACGGCTCGCCGACGAACCCACCGCCCGAGCTCGCCCAGCAGCCCAGCGGCCTCGGCGGCCTGGAGGATGCGGTCGGGCCCGATGCTGCCGTTGATCGGGTGGTCCCAGCGCAGCAGGGCTTCCACGCCGGCGAGGCTGCCGTCGCGCCCCACCAGGGGCTGGTGGGCGAGGTGGAGCTGGTCGTCGCGGATCGCCGTCGCCAGCTCGGCTGCGAACCCGGCGACGCCGGGGCCACCGGGGGCCGGGCCCGTGAGCCGCCGATCGCCGATCGCAGGACGGGCCGGCGGATCGACGGCCTCGGCTCGCGCCTCGACGCCGGCGAGGTCGACGTCGATGTCGACGACGCCCGCCGCGCGGGAGGCGGCGCGCTGCTGCTTGCGGGCGTACATGGCCAGGTCGGCCGTGCGCAGCAGGCGGTCGGGATCGTCGAGCGCCAGGTCGGCCACGGCGACGCCGACGCTGACCGACGCCGAGAGCCGCAGCTCGCCGAGGTCGACCGCACGGTCCTCCACGCTGGCGCGCACGCGCTCGGCGATCGTGTGGGCCTGGTCGGCATCGGAGAGGTCCTCGCAGACCACCACGAACTCGTCGCCCCCGGTGCGACAGACGGTGTCGGACGGGCGCACGGCCCGCGAGATGCGCGACGACACCTCCACCAGGAGGCGGTCGCCGCGGTCGTGGCCGTGGCGGTCGTTCACCGCCTTGAACGAATCGAGGTCGCAGAACAGCACGGCCACCTGGCGACCGGTCCGGCGGGCCCGGGCCAGCGCCAGGGTGAGGCGGTCGAGCAGCGCGGCCCGGTTGCCCACACCGGTGAGCGAATCGTGGGTGGCCTGGTGGGCGAGCCGGCGCTCGTCGATCGAGCGCTCGATCGCCACCGTCACGAGCGACAGGACCGAGTCGCGCACCGGCGAGCGGGCGATCGGAGCACCCGGTTCCAGACCGAGCAGGCCCACCACGGCGAGGGTGCGGCCGTCGCGCGGCGAGCGCACCGGGAGGATCGTGGCCGAGAGGAACGACTCGTCGGGAAGCACCTCGCCCCCGTAGCGGGGGTCGCCGAGCGCGTTGGCCACCATCACCGGCTCCCCGGTGAGGACCGCCTGGCCGAAGGGCGACCCGAGGCCGGGCTGCAGCTCGGCGAACCAGGCCGCGGTCCGAGCGGCATCGGGATCCTCGGGATCGGTGACGAGCGACAAGGTGCCGCCGTCCTCGACGGTGGCGATCACCACGGTGGCGCCGAGGGTGTGGCGCTCGAGCATCGAGCGGGCGGCGAGCAGGGCGGTGCCGACCGGGGCGCCGCGGGCGATCAGCTCGAACACCTCGGCCTGGCCATCGGCGAGGAGCGCGACGCTGCGGCGGCGCAGGGCGCCCAGGAAGGCGTCGGCCGCGAAGCGCACGAGGCCGAGCACCTCGTCGTTGGGCGGCGGCTCGTGGGTGCGCCACGTGAGCCCGAGGACGCCCACCAGCTCGCCTCCGTACCCGAGGCGGACCCACAAGACGCCGGTGTCGTCGGCATCGACGAGCGATTGCTCGGTGGCCTCCTTGGGGATGGCGCCCGGGCCCCGCGCGAAGACGTGGCCGGCTCGCTCGAAGCGGGCCGTGAGCCAGCCGAACCCGGTGACGTCGACGCGCTGGCCCCGCGTGCGGGTGGCGACGACGTCGCGACGGGCCCATCGATGCGAGACCCGCAGCGTCGAGCCGTCCGGGGAGAGCTCGTCGATGAACGCGGTGTCGGCACTGAAGAACGAGGCCACCTCGCCCAGGCCGACCTCGATGGCGTCGTCGAGCAGGTCGGGTGCGCAGCCGATCAGGCGGGTGGAGATCGACGCCACGAGCGCCTCGAACGCCACCTGCTCGGCGAGGGCCAGCTCGGCGCGGTGGCGCTCGGTGATGTCTCGCACGATGCAGAGCACGACGTCGCCCTCGCCGGGCACGAACCGAGCCTCCACCCGCGAGGCGTCGTGGTCGGCGCCCGCGGCGAACACATCGGTCTGCAGCCGCCCCGTGTCGAGGGCGGCGGCCACGGCGCGCTGCACACGCTCGAAGGTGGCGGGATCGGCGACGGCGCGGCCCGACCGGACGCCGGCCGCCGGGTCGAACGGGCCGAGCACCTCGTCGCTGTCGTCGGCGAGGCGCTGGCCGTCGTGCCGCACCCGCACCACCGGGTCGGGCATGAGGTCGACGACGGCCTGGGCGCGCGATTCGAGGCGTCCGAGCGCCCGGATGTCGGCCTCGTGCTCGAGGATCCGCGATGCGCCGTCGGCCACCAGGTCCACGAGCGCCAGCTGCCAGGACGTGAACGGTCCGCCGTGGGCGGCATCGGCGAAGGCGAGGGCCCCCGCCACCCGACCCGTCACCCAGAGCGGGCAGGCCACCATGGCGCCGCCGCCCATGGCGCCACCCGTGGGCGCCCCGGGCCCACCCAGCGCGGCGACCGTCGCCCGCCGGGCGAGCACGTCGTCGAGGCGCCAGTCGAGGACGCGATCGCCCACGGCCGGACCGTGGGCCTCGGGGCCCGCCGCCGCCCGCACCACGAGGGCATCGGGCCCGTCGGGACCATCGGGGTCGCGGAGCAGCACGACGCCCCGCCCGAGGCCGATCGAGTGGCACCCGGCCTCCAGGAGAGCGGCGAGGCGCTCGTCGGGGTCGCCGGGGGCCAGGCTCACCACGCGGTGGAGCGCGGCGACATCGTCGGCGTGACGATCCGCGAGCTGGGTCAGCTCGTCGTCCGTGACACCGACCTTCCCTCC
>JAGQSL010000193.1 GCA_020439525.1 Acidimicrobiales bacterium
GACGACGCGCCCGCGCTCGAGCAGGTGGCCGAGGGCTTCGAGCAGATCGGGTGCCTCCGCCACAGCGCCGAGGTGCTGGCCGCCGCGAGCGAGGCGTGGGCCGACGCCGACGAGGCGCGGCGCGCCACCGGCTGTCGCCAACGGGCGGACGCCCTCCTCGCCCTCGTCGGAGGATCCGAGCGCGCCGAAGACCCGACGCCCACCGGCTCGCCGGGCCCGGGCGCGCCCCGGCTCACGGCGCGCGAGCGGGAGGTGGTGGCCCTGGTGGCCGAGGGCCTGGCGTCGAAGGAGGTGGCGGAGCGGCTGTTCCTGTCGACCCGCACCGTCTCGAACCACCTCCAGAACGCCTACGCCAAGCTGGGGATCACCGGCCGAGGCGAGCTGCGCGCCGCGCTCGACCAGCTCGCCCTCCAGGCGCCCGACTGAGGGCGATCACCCCGCCAGCAGGTCGTCGGCCCCGAGGTCGAGCGCGTGGGTGGCGTGGCGGTGGGCCATCGCCAGGAACATCTCGTCGCCGCGATCGGTGCGCACCACCAGCATCGATGCCCCCACCGCCATGATCAGCCCCGCCCAGGTGCCGCGCCGGTAGCCGTCCCAGCACGCATCCCCGTCGAGGCCCTCGACCCCGGCCGCCGCCAGGCCGGCCCGGTAGCGATCCACGAGGTCGCGCTCAGCGTCCCGCCGGACCTCGGGCAGCAGGCCGGCGCCGAGCAGGTAGGCGACGTCGCGCAGGGCCGGGGCGCGGGTGCACGTCTGCCAGTCGACCACCCCCACCACCTCGGGGCGGTCGGGGGCGATCAGCAGGTTGTCGAGGCGGAAGTCGCCGTGGACGAGCGCGAGCGGTGCATCGCCCGGGTCGAGGTAGGCCTCGAGGTGGGCGAAGAGCACCTCGCCGGCCCGCACCACCGACGGGGCCAGCGACGCGCCGTAGCGCTCCTGGAACCCGGCCCACAGCACGGGCAGCAGGCCGAGGTTGAGCTCCCGGGCCACCTCCCGGTCGCCCACCAGCCAGTCCTCGTGCTCGGCGAGGTCGCGCCCCCAGTGGGGCGCGTGGAGCGCCACCAGCTGGTCGACGCCCGAGGCGGCGACCTCGACGGAGCACCCGGCGAGCTGGTCGCCCTGGCCGGCGGGGTGGAGGTCGGCGAGCACGAGCGCGAAGTCGGCCGTGGTCGGCTCGATGTCGGCGTGGAGGCAGCGCGGCGCCCGCACCGCCAGCTCGGGCGCGAGGTGCTGGTAGAAGCGGACCTCCTTCTCGTAGGCCCGCAGCGAGAGGGCGGTCGATCGGCTGGTCGGGTCGGTGGAGGGCAGCTTCACCACGAGCGAACCCGGGGACCCGGGCGGCCCGTCGACCTCGAGCGCGGCCCGGAACGAGTCGGCCATCTGCCCGGTGCCGAGCGGCCGCAGGGCAACGGACCGGACCGTTGCCTCGCCGAGCTCGGGCTGGGCGCGCAGCACCTCGGTGAGCCAGCCCGCCGTGATCTCGGCGGGCGTCGTGGGGATCACGGGCGGGACCGTACGCGGCGGTGCCGCAGCGTGCTCGGTGGCCTAGGTGGTCGGCCTCGACGCGGCGCGCTCGAACCCGCGGTTCTCGGTCTCGATGGCGCGTTGGATCCGGCGACCGAACAGGGCGCGGAACGCGCCGGCGCCCCGCCCCCGCACCTCGAGGCCGAGCACGCTGCGGCACCCGTCGCCCTCCGCCACGAGGTCGTGCGTGCCGACCATCGTGACGCCCATCGTCGTCGTCTCCCAGGCGAACGCGTGCGGCGGCTCGAACCGGGTGACCGTCCAGACCGCCGGACGCTGCATCGGCTGGACGATGCGAGCCCGGCTCCCCACGCCGAAGGGACCGTCGTCGAGGCGCTCCACCGAGCGGATGGTCGGCGTGAGCTCGGGCCAGCGCTCGACGTCGACGGTCAGGCGCCAGACGTCGTCGACGGATGCATCGATGGATCGCTCGTCTCGGATCTCCACGCCCGTGACTGTACCAGATGGTACAGTCACGGCGATGCCCGAGGTCACGTCCCGAACGAGCACCGCCCGGCGCGAGCTGCTCGCCCGGGTGCTCGCCCACGTCGCCGAGCAGGGCCTCAGCGATCGGAGCCTGCGCGACCTCGCCACGGCCGTGGGCACCAGCCACCGCATGCTGCTGTACCACTTCGGGTCGCGCGAGGGGCTGGTGGCCGCCATCGTCGAGGAGGTCGAGGCCACCCAGCGCACCGCGCTCGTGGAGCTCGCCGCGCGCGCGGCCGAGCCGCGTGAGCTCATCGAGGCGCAGTGGGCCCAGCTCGCCGACCCGGCCCTGCGCCCCTTCGTCGCCCTCTTCTTCGAGCTCGTCGCCCTCGCCCTCCACGGCCGTCCCGGCACGGACGGCTTCCTCCGCGGCGTCTCGGACCCCTGGCTCGACCTGGCGGCGCGCGTCGCCGCCGACCTGGGCACCAGCGCCGATCGCGACGAGCTGCGCCTCGGCCTCGCCGTCACCCGCGGCCTGCTGCTCGAGGCGGTGGCCACCGGCGACATCGAGGGCGCCACCCGGTCGCTGCGCGCCTTCCTCGACCGCTGGTACCCGCAGGAGGCTGGCGAGCGGGCTTGACCCCGGGCGGGGGGCCGTCCGTAGGTTGGACCTCGGCGGGACCCCACGCAGCGAGGTCCGAACATGCGCTCCACCCCCACCCGAGCCCTCGGCCGGCGTGCCGTCGAGATGACGGCCGCCGCCCTCCTGGCCGCCGGGCTGGGCGCCACCCCAGTTGCGGCCCTCCCGACGCCGGCGTCCACCGCAGCACTCGACGCTCCGACCGTGAGCAGCGAGACCTTCTCGCTCGACGGCCTCGGGACGGCCGCCCGCAACGGCGCGTCCGATGCGGTGCGCCTCGACGTGGCCGAGGGCACCCAGTCCGTCGGCCTCACCTGGGCGGGCCCGCTCCCCGCGACGATCGAGGTCCGCGGCCGCACCGCCGACGGCTGGACGCCGTGGCAGCACCTCGACGGTGACCCCGCCGAGGGCCCCGACGAGGCGACGCGCACCGGCACCCCCCTCGCGTGGCTCGACCCCGACGGCGTCGACGCGGTCGAGGTCCGGGCGCCGAGCCGCCCGCTGCCCGATCTCGAGCTGCAGGCGATCCGGGCCGACGCCTCCGCGTCGTCTGCCCCGGGCGCACCCGCGCCCTCGGCCGCGCCGAGCGACGGACGGCCCGCCATCCATCCCCGGAGCGACTGGACGTCGTCGGGCTGGGTGGCCACCAACCCCGGCTGCACGCCTGCGCCCGAGGAGGAGGTGACCGGCGTCGGCTACGCCGTCGTCCACCACACCGACACGCCGAACGGCTACTCGGCCGCCGACGTGCCGGCCCTCATCGCGTCGATCGCGGCCTACCACACGGGCAGCAACCGCTGGTGCGACATCGGCTACAACCTCCTCGTCGACCGCTTCGGCGGGATCTGGGAGGGCCGCTCGGGCGGTGTGGCGAACCCGGTGATCGGCAGTCACGCCCAGGGCTTCAACGACGGGTCGGTGGGGGTGGCCCTGCTCGGGAACCACCAGACCGCCTCGCCCTCCGCCGCCGCCCTCGCCGCCGCCGGGCGGGTGATCGGCTGGAAGCTGGCCCTGCACCGCCACGACCCGCAAGCCACCGTGCAGGTCACCTCCGGCGGTGGCCCGAAGTACCGGGCGGGCACCGTGGTGACCCTCGACCGGGTCATCGGCCACCGCGACGTGGGGCTCACGTCGTGCCCGGGCGCCCTCCTCTACCCCGACCTCGACGCCATCGCGCAGGCTGCGACCGCGTACCAGGCCACGCTCCCGGAGCCGGCCCCGCCGCTCGCGCCCTTCCGGCTCGAGCAGGACCTCGTCCTCCAGCAGTACCGCGACATCCTGCGGCGCGACCCCACCCCGGGGCCCATGGCGCTGGCGACGGCGCAGCTCGCCGCCGGCGGCACCCCCGGCGAGCTGGTGTCGTACCTCGTCCGCTCCGACGAGGCCGAGGACCTGCTGCACGCCACCACCCGCCTCTACCGCGCCTACTTCCGCCGCAACCCCGACCACTCGGGCTTCGACTACTGGGTCCGGCGACGCGAGGGCGGCACCACGCTGGCCCGCATCTCCAACACGTTCGCCGCGTCGTCGGAGTTCCGCCGCACCTACGGCTCGATCACCGACGCCGAGTTCGTCGACCTGATCTACCGCAACGTGCTCGGGCGCACGGCCGATCCGGGCGGCCGCGACTACTGGACGCGGAAGGTCGCGGCCGGCACCTCGCGGGGCGTCGTGATGCTCCAGTTCTCCCAGTCGTCGGAGTACGTGCGAGCGACCCGCGAGGGGACGTGGGTGGTCGCCACCTACGAGGCGCTGCTGCAACGGGCCGTCACGGACAGCGCCTACGACGTCCTCGTCGCCGACCTGCGCGCCGGGGCCCGCGACGAGGCCGACGTGGCCACGAGCCTCCTGGTGTCGGACTCGTACCGGCGTCGGATCGCGCCCCTCACCTGAACGGCCGACGGCCGACGGCAGCGGCCGCTACCGTCGCGTCGGGGGAACGACCGAGGGGGACTCGCCATGACCTTCGCCCGGGGACGACGGATCGGCGTGCTCGCCGCGGTGGCCGTGGCGTCGTCGCTGCTGCTGAGCAGCTGCCTGATGGCCGACGTGCGCTACCTGGCGAGCGACGACCTGGGCGGTCGCGACAACGGGACGCCCGGCTCGGTGCAGGCCCAGGAGCACCTCCTCCACTACCTGCGGGCGTGGACCGACGGCGCCAACGAGGGCGACGGCGACGACGCCTACCGCCAGGTGACCGCGAGCGGCGGCACCAACCTCGTCGGCATCCTGCCCGGCTCCGACCTCGCCGACGAGTACGTCGTCGTGGGCGCTCACTACGACCACGTCGGTTCGTCGTGCGACCACAGCGGGCCCACCGACTCGATCTGCAACGGCGCCACCGACAACGCGGCCGGTGTGGCGGCCGCCATCGACATCCTGCGGTGGTTCGCCGTCAACGACGTCACGCCGCGCCGCTCGATCGTGTTCGCCTTCTGGGATCGGGAGGAGGACGGCCTGCGCGGCTCGGCCGCCTACCTGGCGAGCCCGCTCGTGCCGATCGCCGACACCGTCGCCTACGTCAACTTCGACATCCAGGGCGCCAACCTGCGCCCGAGCCTGGCGTCGAGCACGTTCGCCATCGGGGCCGAGACCGGCGGGCCCATGCTGCGCCAGGCCGTCGCCGCCGCCACCGACGCCGGTGGCCTCGACACCTGGCAGCTGAGCCTCATCTTCGGTCAGGGCCGCAGCGACCACGCCAACTTCGTGAACGCCGGGGTCCCGAGCGTGTTCTTCTCCGACGCGACCGGCCCCTGCTACCACGACGTCGACGACGAGATCGGGGTGGTCGACGAGCGCAAGCTCACCGAGCAGGCCCGCTCGGCCCGGCGCCTGGTGGCCGACCTGGCCGACCGCTCCGACGCCCCAACCCCCACGACGACGGGGCTCCCCCTGACCACCTACGACGACGCGCTGGTGGTCGACGAGCTGTACGCGCGGCTCATGGACGACCTCGACCTGTTCACGCCGTCCCAGCAGGCCACGCTCATCTCGCAGAAGGCGGTCATCGACCAGATGGCGGCCGATGGTCCCGACGCGTTCGACTCGACCGACCAGACCACGCTGCTCATCGGCACGGCGAAGATGGCCAACGAGATCCTGCCGAGCGGCCCCTGCGACGGGTTCCTGCCCGCCGGCTGAGCGGGCGGGGCGCCCGGGCCGTCAGCGCCGCCGCGGCTCGACGGCCATCAGGTAGGCGCCCAGGCGGTCGGCGAGCTCGAAGCAGAGCTCGGGATCGGACAGGTCGGGGTCGATCCACACCTCCGACGCCCGGCGCCAGCTCGCTCGACCGAGGAACGGACCGATCACGAGGTCGTCGCCCAGCTCGCGCCGCAGCGCGGGGGCGGCGGCCAGGAGCGGCGCCAGGGCATCGTCGTTGTCCGCCTCGCTCGGGTGCTCGGCGTGGAAGCCCACCTCGATCGCGAGCACCGTGGCCTCGGGCACGTGGCGCACGCCCAGCACCTGGGCCTCGTAGTGCTCGCGAGGGCACTCGTCATCGTCGAACCAGGCCTTGAGCCCCCACCGGCGCGGCGTGGCGCGCAGCCGCCCCAGCCCCGGATCGACCATGCCCGCCACCGCGTCGGCCACCTGGTGGAACAGGCCGTGCTCGACCGCACCCTCCGCCACGCCGACGTCGCCTCAGGCCGCCACGTCGAGCTGGCCGTAGAAGCCGCTCAGCACCACGTCGCCCGGATCGCCCACGGCGGGGACGGTACCGGCCCTCACCGCCCCCTGCGCTCCAACCCGCCCTCGCCCCCGCTCCCGCCCTCGCCCCGCCCTCGTTCTCCACCCCGAGCGCGCGCCACCAGCGCACGATCGGCGCACAGAACCCAGCCGCACGCACCCGCCCTCGTTCTCCACCCGATCCATGCGCCACCAGCGCACGATCCGGGCAGAGAACCCGGACGCGCGCAGCCGGGCGGGGCCGAGCTCAGGAGGGGAGGATGCCCACCCGGCGGAGGTGCTCGATCACCTGGTCGGCCATCTCCTCGGGCGAGGCGGCGCCGCCGGCGTCGAGGTGGATCTCCGGGTCCTCGGGCGACTCGTAGGGCGAATCGATGCCGGTGAAGTTCACCAGCTCGCCCCGGCGGGCCTTGGCGTAGAGGCCCTTCACGTCGCGCTCCTCGGCCACCTCGAGGGAGGCGTCGACGAACACCTCCACGAACTCGCCGTCGTCGAGCAGGTCGCGCGCCAAGCGGCGCTCGGAGCGGAACGGCGAGATGAACGAGGCCAGCACGATGAGCCCGGCGTCGACCATCAGCTTGGCCACCTCGGCGACCCGGCGGATGTTCTCGACCCGGTCGGCATCGGTGAAGCCGAGGTCCTTGTTGAGCCCATGGCGCACGTTGTCGCCGTCGAGCAGGTACGTGTGGCGCCCCATCTGGTGGAGCTTCTGTTCGACGATGTTGGCGACGGTGCTCTTGCCGGCGCCCGACAGCCCGGTGAACCACAGGAGCGACGGGCGTTGGCCGTTGAGGTCGGCCCGGGCACCCTTGTGGACCTCGACCGCCTGCCAGTGCACGTTGTCGGCGCGACGCAGGGCGAAGTGCAACAGCCCGGCGGCGACGGTCGCGTTGGTGAACTTGTCGATGAGGACGAAGCCCCCCATGTCGCGGTTGTCGACGTAGGGGTCGAAGGGGATGGGCCGGTCGAGGTTGAGGTTGCACACCCCGATGGCGTTGAGCTCGAGGGTGCGCGCCGCCGTGTGCTCGAGGGTGTTGACGTTCACCTGGTACTTCGGCTGGGCCACGGTGGCGGTGACGGTGCGGGTGCCGAGCTTCAGCAGGTAGGGACGGCCGGGGAGCATCTCCTCCTCGGACATCCACACCAGGTGGCACTCGAACTGGTCGGCCACCTGGGGCGGGGCGTCGGCGGCGGCGAGCACGTCGCCGCGCGAGACGTCGACCTCGTCGGCGAGGCAGACCGTGACCGACTGGCCGGCCACGGCCACGTCGAGGTCGCCGTCCATGGTGACGATGCGCGCCACGGTGGACTCCCGGCCGCTCGGCACCACCCGCACCCGGTCGCCGGGGCGGAGCGAGCCGCCCACGATCTCGCCGGAGAACCCCCGGAAGTCCAGGTTCGGCCGGTTGACCCACTGGACGGGCATGCGGAAGGGCTTGGCCTCGGTGTCGTCGTGGACCTCGACCGTCTCGAGGAACCCGATGAGCGTGGGGCCGTGGTACCAGGGCGTGTTGGGCGACGGCTCGGTGATGTTGTCGCCCTTGAGCGCCGAGAGCGGGATGCACGTGACGTGCTCGAGCCCGATCTCGGCGGCGAACGCCCGGTAGTCGGCCTCGATGGCGTCGAAGGTGTCCTGCGAGTAGTCGACCAGGTCGAGCTTGTTGATGGCCACCACCACGTGGCGGATGCCGAGCAGCGACACGATGAACGAGTGCCGGCGGGTCTGGGTGAGCACGCCCTTGCGGGCGTCGATCAGGATCACCGCGA
>JAGQSL010000016.1:0-9814 GCA_020439525.1 Acidimicrobiales bacterium
CCATCGCCGCCGCCGCCCTGGCCGTCGCCGGCCTCGGCGCGGGCATCGCCACGACCATCGGCGGGCGCGACGACCCGCGGGCGGCGGGCGACGACGCGTGGTGCGCCGCCCTCGCCGCGCCGGTCGCCGTCGCGCCCGGCACCGACGGCGACGTGGTCGCGTACCTGCGGCCGGAGGCCACGGAGGCCGACCTGGCCGCACTCGAGGCCGAACTGCGGTCCGACGACCGGGTGGCCTCGACCGCCACGGTCGGCCGGGACGCCACCTACGCGCGGTTCCGCCTGCTCTTCGCCGACCAGTCCGCCATGCTCGACGCCGTGCGACCCGAGGACCTGCCCCCGTCGATCTCGATCGAGCTCCGCGACCCCGATCGCGCCGAGGAGGTGATCACCGAGCTCGACCGGCGCTCCGACCTGTTCGGCGCCGTCGCCGGCCGGCCCGACGTGCGAGCCCTCGACCTGCTGGTGTGGCCCGGCACCGGGTCCGACGTGTGGGCGTCGCCCGGCAACGTGGACCTCGGCACCAGCCCGTACCCGGCGAGCTGGCCCGCCCACGCCGCCGCCGTCGTCGACGCCACCCCGCCCGAGCTCGCCGCCCCGGTGGGCACGCTCGTGGACCGCATCGCCCAGGTTCCGGTCGAGCTCCTCCCGGTCGATGAGCGGGCCGATGCCCCGGGGCCGACCTTCGAGGCCGCCCAGGCGGCCGCCCAGACCGTGCGTGACGCCGCGGCCGATCGCTGCGACCTCGAGGTGACCGGCCAGTACGCCGAGGCGGGCATCCGCCGGGAGACCACCGTCACGGTGGCGGCCGGCGGCAACTGACCGAGCGTCGCTCAGCGGTGCTGGCTGGCGAGCTCGCCGTGCTGCTTGCAGCGGGCGCGCCAGCCGTTCGGGCTCACGTTGACCGCCATGCGCACGCCGCAGGTGGCGCAGAAGTGCGGCGGGTCGTACGCCCAGCGGCAGCCGGCGCACTCGGCGCACGGGCGTCCGCAGCCGTCGCAGAAGGCCGGAGCCTCGGGCGAGGCGGTCACAGCACCTTGCTGAGTGCGCCGACCGGCATGCGCAGGTCGTCGAGCATCTTCAGGTCCTCCTGGGGCGAGCGCCCCAGGTAGGTGAGGTAGTTGCCGATGATCAGGGCGTTGATGCCGCTGGTCATGCCCATGGCCTGGAGGTCGCCGAGCGTGAACTCGCGGCCGCCGGCGTAGCGGAGGATCACCGTGGGCAGGGCGATGCGGAACAGGGCGATCCAGCGGATGGCCTCGAGCGGTTCGACGGCCGGCAGGTGGGCGAAGGGCGTGCCCGCCATCGGCTTCAGGAAGTTGACCGGCACCTCGGTGGGGTCGACGGCGCGGAGCTCGTCGATGAGCTCGAGGCGCTGGTCGACGGTCTCGCCCATGCCGAGCAGCACGCCGCTGCAAAGCTCCATGCCCTCCTGGCGGACGAGCTTGCAGGTCTCGACCCGGTCGTCGAACGAGTGGGTGGTGACGACCTCGGGGAAGTAGCTGCGTGCCGTCTCGAGGTTGTGGTTGTACCGGTGCACGCCGCCCTCGGCGAAGCGCTTGGCCTGGTCGGGGGTGAGGATCCCGGCCGACACGGCGACGTTGAGGCCGGTGTCGTCGCCGATGATCGGCACCAGCTCGAGGATGCGCTCCATGGTCCGCTCGTCGGGGCCCTTGATGGCCAGCACGATGCAGAACTCCGAGGCACCGAGCTTCGCCGTCTCGCGCGCCGCCTCGAGCACCTCGTCGGTGTCGAGGAACGGCGTCGCCTTCACCACCGTGTCGAACTTCGACGACTGGGAGCAGAAGTGGCAGTCCTCGGGGCACCCGCCCGTCTTGGCCGACAAGATGCCCTCGACCTCGACCTCGGGACCGCACCAGGCGAGGCGCACCTCGTGGGCGAGGGCGGCGAGCGACGGCACCGACGCGTCGGGCACGTAGGCGAGCGCGGCCAGCTCGTCGGCGGTGAGCATGCGGCGCTCGTCGAGCAGGGCGACCTCGGCGGCCCGGATGGCCCGGCGGGCCTCGTCGGCGCCCAGCGGGTCGCGCGACCCCACGGCCGGCGCCGGCTTCCGGGAGAGCGACACGGGCTGCAGGGTGTCCGACATGGGCCGGAGCCTACCGACGGGCCCTGCCGCCGGCCCAATGGCCCCATCGAGCCCCGACGAGGGCCTTGACAAATACTCCAGATGGAGCATTTGATGTCGGACATGGGCAGGAGGCAGCGATCGAACCCGCTCGCGCTGGCGATCCTCTGCGTGCTCCAGGAGCAGCCGCGCCACCCCTACGACGTGGCGGCGACGCTCAAGCAGCGCAAGAAGCACGAGAGCATCAAGCTCAACTACGGGTCGCTGTACCACGTCGTCGAGCAGCTCGAGCGCGACGGCTACCTCGAGGTGGTCGAGGTCGTGCGGGAGGGGCGCCGGCCGGAGCGGACCGTGTACGGCATCACCGAGGCCGGCCTGCGGGAGATGACCGACTGGCTCGCCGAGCTCGTGTCGACGCCCCAGCCCGAGTGGCCGCAGTTCGAAGCCGCGCTCTCGCTGCTCCCCGCCCTGCCCCCCGAGGACGTCGTGGAGCTGCTCGACCACCGCCTGGGCGAGCTCGACCTGACCATCGCCCGCCACCGCTCCGAGCAGCGCCTGCTCCGCGAGGAGCTCGGCCTGCCACGGCTCTTCTCGCTCGAGGGCGAGTACGCGGCCGCCGTGGCCGTGGCCGAGCGGGCGTTCGTGGCCGACCTCCGCGCCGAGATCGCCAAGGGGTCGCTCGACGGGATCGAGCACTGGCGCGCCTGGCACGACGCCGACCGCGGCGAGCGGTGGCCCTCCCCCCTCGCGCTGCCGCCCGGCGATGAGCCGGCCGGGCCGGAGCCGTCCACCTCCTGACCACGTTCGGTCGAAACCGGTCACTCCGTGGCCAGTTTCGACCGGCATCATCCCCCTGCCCACCGACCGGGCGCCGAGCGCGCCGAAGGAGCTCCCATGCCACCGATCATCGAGGCCACCGGCCTCACCAAGCGCTACGGGGACACCCAGGCGCTCGCCGGGCTCGACCTGGTGGCCGAGGGCGGCCGGGTCACGGCCCTGCTCGGCCCCAACGGCGCAGGCAAGACCACCTTCATCAGCGCGGTCGCCACGCTCCTGCGCCCCGACGGCGGGACGCTCCGAGTCGGCGGGGTCGACGCCCTCGCCGAGCCGGCCCGGGTCCGCCAGGTCATCGGCCTCGCCGGGCAGTACGCCTCGGTGGAGCCGGCCATGACCGGCCGGGAGAACCTGGTGATGGTGGCCCGGCTGTTCGGGCTCGACAAGGCGTCGGCCTCGGCCGCGGCCGCCGACGTCCTCGAGCGCCTGGGGCTGGCCGACGCCGGCGACAAGCTGGTGCGCGACTACTCCGGCGGCATGCGCCGCCGCCTCGACCTCGGCGCCAGCCTGGTGGGCCGCCCGCAACTGCTGCTGCTCGACGAGCCCACGACCGGCCTCGACCCCCGGAGCCGCCAGGAGCTCTGGGACGCCATCCGGATGCTCGTGTCCGACGGCACCGACGTGCTCCTCACGACCCAGTACCTGGAGGAGGCCGATCAGCTGGCGCGCGACGTCGTGATCATCGACCACGGACGCGTCATCGCCTCGGGCACGCCCGACGAGCTCAAGACGATGGGCGGGAGCGACGTGATCGAGGTGCGGCCTCGCGACGCGGAGGACCTCGGGGCGGTGGCCGAGGTGCTCGCCAGCGTGGGCAGCGAGGCACCTCGCGTGCACGAGGACACGCACCGGGCGACCGCTGCGGTCACCGGCGCCGAGCAGCTCGCCGTGGTCGTGCGGATGCTCGACGAGCGCGGCATCGCCGCCGACGACATCGGCCTGCGACGACCGACGCTCGACGAGGTGTTCCTGACCCTGACCGGCCAACCGGCCGACGCGGCCTGAGGAGGGCGACCATGACCACGATGACCACCGACGCCGCCGCTGCCCGCTCGGCCGCGCCCCGGGCCCACGCCCCCGGCGCCGGGTTCGCCACCACGGCGCTCACCACCTCGCGGCGCACGCTGCTCAGCTTCTTCCGCACCCCGCAGATCCTGTTCATGGGATCGATCCAGGGCGCCCTGTTCCTCTTCATGTTCCGCTACGTGTTCGGCGGCGCCATCGGCCGGGGCCTGCCCATCGACTACGTCGACTTCCTCGTGCCCGGGTTCCTCACCACGGTGATCCTCTGGACGGGGATGAGCGCGGCCGCGGGCGTCGCCGAGGAGGCCGACACCGGCGTCCACGACCGCCTGCGCTCCCTGCCCATCCCCCGCGGCGCCGTCATGACCGGCCGCTCCCTCGCCGACGGCGCGCTCGTGGTCTGGGGCATCTTCGTGACCGCGATCGTCGGCGTGCTCGTCGGGTGGCGGCCGGACGGATCCGCCCTCGGGATCCTCACCGGCTTCGTGCTCATGTTCGTCGCCGGCTACTGCTTCACGTGGGTGTTCATCACGATCGGCCTCGTGTCCGGGAACGCCCAGGCGGCGCAGGGCATGTCCATGCTGGTGATCCCGTTCTCGTTCATCTCCAGCGCCAACGTCCCGGTCGAGTCGATGCCGGGGTGGATGCAGCCCTTCGCCGCCAACCAGCCGGTGTCGGTCGTCATCAACGCCGTGCGCGCCCACATGGTGGGCGGCGTCGACCAGCTCGGCATCGGCCACTCGACGGCGTACTGGACCGTCGCCGCGCTGCTGTGGTCGGCGGCGATCCTCGTCGTGTTCGGCCTCCTGGCCACCCGGCGCTTCTCGAAGATGCGCTGACGAACCGGAGTACCGTGGCCCGATGGCGAGCGCGCGGCGAGGCAGGACCGGACGACGGACCATGGCGGCGGTCGCAGCAGCGATCGCCGCCCTCGCGGTGACCCCGCTGGTGGCGCCGCCTGCGGGCGCGATCGCCATCCGAACCGGGGCCTCGTCGTTCTCCCCGGTCACCTGGGTCGACGGCGCCGGGCGCCAGGTGGAGGTGGTGGGCTGGACCGCCGAGGGCGGCACCGGCGGCCAGCTGCTCGTGGCGCGCGACCAGGCCACCGGCATCCCCGACGCCTCCTACGGGCTCCACGACGGCCGGCGGGGCCTGGCCGCCGTGCCGCTCGCCCGGTCCCCCGAGGTGCCCGAGGCAGCGCGCATCGAGAGCCGCATCGCCGCAGACGACACCGGGACGGTGACCACCGCCTGGCGAGCCGAGGGCTGCGCGGCGAGCGACATCTGCGATCGCT
This sequence comes from Acidimicrobiales bacterium, assembly GCA_020439525.1. GTDB lineage: Bacteria > Actinomycetota > Acidimicrobiia > Acidimicrobiales > Iamiaceae > Aquihabitans. The sequence goes on from JAGQSL010000016.1 coordinate 5,237, forward strand.
GGCTGGTGCGCTACGACCTGAGCGGCGGCGGGGCGGTGCTGGGCGGCACCGCGCTGCTGGCCGACGCCCCACCGATCGGCCAGGCCCTCGACGACGGATCGTTCCTCACCGGCCTGGGTGGCGATCCGCTGGGCTGGGTGGGCCCGGATGGTGCCGGGCGCGATGCGCCCGACCTGGCGGTCGACGAGCTCCAGGGGGCCGACGTCGACGCGTCCGGCCGCCTGCTGGCCCTCGACGTCGACGGTGAGCTCGTCCGCCAGCCGCAGAGCGGTCCGAACGACCTCACGGTGTCGACGGGCTGCACGTCTCCGGGAGCCGTGGGGGCCGCGCTCGACGGCGGCTTCGCCGTCGCCTGCCGCGCCGGGTCGCCCGCCGCCTTCACGGTGACCCGCCACCTCGAGGACGGATCGGTGGCGTGGACGTCCTCTGGCACCGACCCCTCGCTCCCGATCGACCTCCCCAGCCGGGTCGCCGTCGATGCGCTGGATCGGGTGTGGGTGGGCACCGCCGCCCGCCCGGCGCTGTTCCCCGGCCTCGCATCACCGCCCGTGGTGGTCGCGGCCTTCACCGCCGCCGGGCCCACCGCGCTCGGGGCGTCGCGCCCCACCTCGGGAGGCGACCCGAGCTTCCCCTGGACCGTGATCGGCGGCGGCGTCACCGATCTCCGTGCGATCGGCGACGGCACCGAGGTCGCCTACGCCGACCTCGACGCGTGCTGCCGCTACCCCAACAACACGACGTTCGCCTCGTCAGCTCGCGGCGCCATCCTCCCCTTCCGGCCCAGCCCGCCGGTCTGCCCCCTCCCCACCCCGACGGTGCGCACCACGGCCCCCGGAACCGTGGAGGTCACGTTCTCGCCCTGCACCGCCGGGCGGTCGAACCAGCAGCCCACGGGCTACCGCGTCGTCGCCGCTGGCCCCTCGGCCGGGAGCTGGTCGACGCTCGTCGACGGTGCCGGATCCACCTCGGCGACGCTCACCGGGCTCCCCCACGGTCCCGTGCTCGGGTTCGCAGTGATCCCGTTCAACGAGCAGGGCGACGACGAGGAGCCCGGTCCCGAGGTGCGCACGGTGCTGCCCTTCTCGAGCCTGGAGGCGTTCGTCGACGTCCAGGTCGTCACCCTCCACCAGCGGCCGGTCACGGGCCCGGCGCGCCAGGCCCTGATCGACGCCCTCCGCACCGGCGAGCGCACCGCGGGCGATGAGCTGGTCGAGCTCCTGGGCCGCGGCGCCGCCGTCGAGCGCGTCGAGCCGCTCGTGCGCCTCTACCGCGCCTTCTTCCTCCGCGACCCCGACCGTGGCGGCCTCGACTACTGGGCGCGACGTCGGGCCGCCGGCGTCCGGCTGGTCGACGTGGCCGAGCGGTTCGCCCGCTCGTCCGAGTTCGTCCGTCGCTACGGGGCCCTCTCGGACCGAGCGTTCGTGGAGCTGGTGTACCGCAACGTCTTCGATCGCAACGGCGACCCGGGCGGCATCAGCTACTGGACCCGCAAGGTCGGCGCCGGCACGCCGCGCGGCACGGTCATGGCCCAGATGTCGGAGTCGAGCGAGCACGTCGGGCGATCGGCGCCCATCGTGCGCCCGATCACCGCGGCGTTCACCATGGTGGGGCGGCTCCCCACCGCCGCCGAGCGAGCCCGCTGGCTCACCGAGGCCGACCCGTACCGCACCGTGCCGCTCGAGCTGCTGGCCGACCCGGCCTACGTCGCCCGGTGGGCCGGCCTCTGATCCGAGCGGTCGCGCCGGCGACCGTCGCTCAGCCCTGCACCAGCTCCTTGACCATCCGCAGGTGGTCGGGCCCGCCGTTCACGAGCAGCGTGGTCATCGCGGTCTTGCGCCACTTCTCGTCGAGCTCCTCGCGGACCTTGTCGAGCGGGCCGACCATGGCCACGTCCTCCACCAACGCCAGCGGCACCCTCTTGATCGCCTCGTCCTTGCGCCCGGCGAGGAACAGGTCCTGGATCTCCTCCACCGCGTCGCCGTAGCCCATGCGGGCGAACAGGTTGGCGTGGAAGTTGACCTCCTTGGCCCCCATCCCGCCGATGTAGAAGCCGAGGAACATCCGCACCACATCGGCGCACGCCTCCACGTCGTCGCCCACGACGATGTTCACCAGGTTCGGGATCTCGAAGGTCTCCAGCGTGCGCCGGGCACCGGGCCGGGCGAAGCCCTCGGCCAGGCACTCGCGGTAGTGGACGTCGAGCGAGGGCGACAGGAAGATCGGCAGCCACCCGTCGGCGATCTCGGCGGCGAGCGCCACGTTCTTGGGGCCCTCGGCGCCGAGGAGGATCGGCAGGTCGGCGCGGCGCGGGTGGGTGATGCTCTTCAGCGGCTTGCCGAGCCCGGTGGTGTCGTCGCCGAACCGGGGGTGCTGGAAGTGCTTGCCCTGGAACTCGAGCGGCTCCTCTCGAGCGAGCACCCGCCGCACGATCTCGATGTACTCCCGGGTGCGCTCGAGCGGCCGGGGATAGGGCTGGCCGTACCAGCCCTCGACCACCTGCGGGCCCGACGCCCCCAGGCCGAGCTGGAAGCGGCCGCCCGATAGGTGGTCGAGCGTGAGCGCCGACATCGCGGTGGCCACCGGGGTGCGGGCCGACATCTGGCACACGGCCGTGCCCAGCTTGGCCGTCGTCGTCTGGGAGCCGTACCACGCGAGGGGGGTGAAGCAGTCCGAGCCGTACGCCTCGGCCGACCAGATCGAGTCGAACCCGAGGTCCTCGGCCGCGGCCAGCATCTCGGGCACCCCAGCGGGCGGCCCCGCGAACCAGTACCCCAGCACCAACCCCAGCTTCAGATCCTCTGCCATGGCTCGGCACCGTAGCGGCCGAAACGAGAACGCGTTCTACTTCGGCGGTAGGGTCGCCCGATGGCCATGCCCACCGACGTCGGCGTCATCGACCTCATGCTCGACATCCCCTCCACCGAGCAGCGCGACTGGTACGAGTTCTTGAAGCCGCAGCTGCGCGAGGAGTCCAAGGACTACGAGATGCCGGCGGAGTACATGTTCAAGGCGGTCCCCCACCTCGACGAGGCACCCGACCCGGTGGCCGCCACCCTCGAGCTCATGGACCGCCACGGCATCGAGAAGGCCATGGTCGGCTGCGGCTTCGAGGAGACCGCCAGCCGTCGGGCGCTGCGCGAGCACCCCGACCGGTTCTTCGGCTGCTTCAACGTGGACCCGAACCGGGGCATGGCCGCCACGTGGGACCTCACGAAGGCCTACGAGACCCTCGGCATCAAGACGGCCATCGCCTTCCCCGCCGGGCTGTACCCGCAGGTGGCGATCGACGACAAGAAGTTCTTCCCCATCTACGCCAAGTGCATCGAGCTCGACATCCCGATCTGCTGCACCACCGGCATCGCGGGGCCGCGGGTGCCGAGCGCGTGCCAGATGACCGAGCGCATCGACGAGGTGTGCTGGTTCTTCCCCGAGCTCCGGTTCGTGATGCGCCACGGGGCCGAGCCGTGGGCCGACCTCGCCGCCAAGCTCATGTTGAAGTGGCCGAACCTCTACTACTCCACCTCGGCCTTCGCCCCCCGCTACTACCCGAAGGCGATCGTCGACTTCGCCAACACCCGGGGCGCCGACAAGGTCATGTACGCCGGGTACTTCCCCATGGGGATCGACCTGGGCCGCATCTTCGCCGAGCTCCCCGAGGTGCCCTTCCGCGACGAGGTCTGGCCGAGGTTCCTGCGGGAGAACGCCATGCGGGTCTTCAAGCTCGACTCGTAGCGCGGACCTTCGTCACTTCCAACCGGGACCGCCGACCGCTACGCTAGAACGCGTTCTAGTTTTCGGCCCGACCGCAGGGGAGACCATGGCTGACGCCGCTGCCAACCGCTACCCGTTCACCAAGCCGTTCGGGTGGTTCGCCGTGTCGGAGACCGACGAGCTGGCCGTCGGCCAGGCCAAGGCCGCCTACTACTGGGACACGCACCTCGTGGTGTGGCGCGACGAGACGGGCGAGGCGCACGTGCAAGACGCCTTCTGCCCGCACCTGGGCGCCCACCTCGGCCACGGCGGCGTGGTGAAGCAGTGCCAGATCGAGTGCCCGTTCCACGGCTGGCTGTTCGACGGCGAGGGCGCGAACACCGCGATCCCCTACTCGGAGCGCACCAACAAGAAGGCCAAGCTCAAGACCTATCCGGTCACCGAGGTCAACGGCTTCATCTTCGCCTGGTTCCACCCGCTCGACGAGGAGCCGCGGTGGGCCATGGAGCCCGTGACCGACATCCTCACCGACGACTTCGTGGGGCCGAAGAAGACCCGCCACGTGGTCGAGGCCGGCATCCAGGAGATGGCCGAGAACGCCGTCGACTCGGCGCACTTCCGCTACGTGCACAACACCGCCGAGGTGCCCGAGATCGTCCGCTACGACATGGAGGCCCACCAGACCTTCATGGAGTCGATCCAGAAGTTCCCCACGCCTCGCGGCGTGGTCGAGGGCCAGATCAACGCCCAGCAGATGGGCCCCGGATCGAGCATCGTGCGCTTCAACGGGATCATCGACACCATCTTGGTGAGCGCCTCGACACCGATCACCGGCGACCAGACCGAGACCCGCTTCCACTTCTACGT
>JAGQSL010000016.1:9975-15539 GCA_020439525.1 Acidimicrobiales bacterium
GCAAGTGGTACTCGCAGTTCTACGCCGAGGAGACCGGCGACGAGCGCACCGTCTTCCCCCCGCCGTACTGGCCCGAGAAGCTCGACGACTCCCCCGCCAAGGCCACGGCCTCGGCCAAGTACACCGGCGCGGCGAAGGCCGATTGATCTAGCGTCGCTCGCCGTGGGGGACGGGGAGCTCGCCTGGGACGGCTCACGGCTGCGCGTCGAGGGCACCGAGTTCCTCGTCGCCGTCTTCCGCGGCGACCTCACCACCGACGAGCGCTTCGTCATCTGGAAGACCCGGCCGCTGCTCGAGGCGTCGCTGCGGCTGATCGACCGCCTCGGCGCCAAGCGGATCGTCGAGCTGGGCATCGCCCAGGGCGGCAGCGCCGCCCTCTTCGCCCTCCACGCCCGGCCCGACCAGCTGGTGGCCGTGGACCTCGCCACCGAGCGGATCGGGCCGCTCGACCGGCTGATCGAGACCCGCGGCCTCGGCGATCGGGTGCATGCGGTCTACGGCGTGGACCAGAGCGATCGCCACGCCCTGCTCGCCGCGCTCGCGCCGATGGGCCCCGAACCGCTCGACCTGGTCCTCGACGACGCCTCGCACCGCTACGACGAGACGCTCACGTCGTTCGACCTCCTGTTCCCGCGGCTGCGACCCGGCGGGGTCTACGCCATCGAGGACTGGGACTGGGCCCACCACGATGCTGCGGCCGACCTGGCCGCCGCCGACCCCGAGGCCGCTGCCGGCTGGTGGCCCGGCGGTACCGCCCTCACCCGGCTCGCCTTCGAGCTCACCCTCGCCACGGCGGACCCGTCCGTGGTGCGCTCGGTCCAGATCGACCGCCACCTCGTCCGCGTCACCCGAGGTCCCGCCGTGCTCGACCCGCACACCTTCCGCCTCCACGACCACGTCTCGCGCTCGGGCGCCGCCCTCCTCGCCGACCCGACCTGACCCCCGAGGTCAGATCCGACCGGTGTCGCGGCGGTAGGCCCACGTCGCCAGCGCCGTCATCGCCACGGTCCAGACGGCGACCACGAGCCAGCCCTGCAGCGGCCAGCCCGCGCCTCGCAGCCCCGTCCGGCTCGCCGCGGTGAGCCAGTACGACGGGGTGGCCTTGGACACGGTGAGCAGGGCGCCGCGGCTGGCGATCGGGCCCCAGGCGCCGCCGAGGAGGGCGAGGATCGAGGTCACGCCGCCCATGAGCGGGCCCAACGAGTCGACGCTGACCAGGTGACCGGCCGCCACCCCGAACGCCGCGAAGGGGGCCAACCCGACCAGCACCAGGCCGATCGTGGCGGCCCACTCCCCCACGCTCAGCCGGACGCCGAGCGCGATCCCCACCGCCCCGACGAGCACGATGGTCAGGCCGGCCAGCAGGTAGCCGCAGAGCACCTTGGTGGCGAGGTAGGTGCCGGGCCGCAGCGGCGTGAGCCGCAGCTGGCGGTTCCAGCCGATCTGGCGCTCGGCGGCGATCCGACCCCCCGACGAGACCACCGCCATCATCGAGCCGAAGGCGGTCATGCCCCCCATGAAGTAGAGCGGGATCGGCACGCCGAGGATGTCCTCGTGGCGGTTGGGCCCGGCGATGATCACGAACAGCACCAGCGGGAACACCAGCGAGAACACGAGGAACCGCGTGTTGCGGAACGTCCGGAGCACCTCCGAGCGGGCGTACGCACCCATCACGCCACCCGCTCGGGGGCCACGGTGGGCTCGACGTCGCCGGTGAGGGCCAGGAAGGCCGCCTCGATCCCCGCGCTGCGGACCTCGAGGTCGCACGCCTCGGGCTCGGCGGCCAGCAGGGCGCGCAGCGCCGCATCGGAGTCCGTGCAGGTCAGCTCGACCGTGTCGCCGTGGCGCGCCACGGCCGCGACGCCGGGCAGGGCGCGGAGCGCGTCGAGCTCGGCCTCGCGCAGCGTCGCCCGCACCACCTTGGACCCGACCAGGGCGCCGATCTCGCTGGCCGAGCCGTCGGCGACGATGCGACCCCGGGCCAGCATCACGATGCGATCGGCCCAGGCGTCGGCCTCGTCGAGGTAGTGGGTGGCGAAGAGCACCGTCTTGCCCCGCGACGCGAACCCCCGCATCGCCGTCCAGAACCCGTGCCGGGCGTTCACGTCCATGGCGACCGTCGGCTCGTCGAGCACGAGCAGGTCCGGGTCCGACACCAGGGCGAGGGCGAAGCGCACCCGCTGGGTCTCGCCGCCGGAGAGCTGGTGGGTGCGGCGGTCGACGAGCTCGCCGATGGCGGCGAGCTCCACGACCTCGTCGACGCCGATGGCGCGCGGGTACATCGAGCCCATCACCGAGAGCAGCTCTCGCACCGTCAGCTCCCGCAGCAGCCCGCCCGTCTGGAGCATGGCCCCGACGATCCCGGCGTCGCAGGCGGCGCGCGGCGGCCGCCCGAACACCTCGATGGTCCCCGCATCGGGCTCGGCGAGCCCGAGCACGAGGTCGATGGTGGTCGATTTGCCCGCCCCGTTCGGCCCGAGCAGCGCGATCGTCTGGCCGCCGGGCACCTCGAGGTCCACACCGTCCACGGCCGCGACGGCACCGAAGGCCTTGCGCAGGCCGGCGATGGCGAGGCCGGGGGTGGAGGAGGGCACGGGTGGAGAGGTTGCCAGAGCAGGGGGTTCAGCGGGGCGCGAGCACCAGGACCTGGTCGGCGGCCCCGAGCTGCACCCGCGTCGACTTCGACGGGTTCACCACGACAGTGCCCGTCGCGGCGATGCGCCAGCCCAGGGCGGTCTCGCGCCGCACCGACGCCGCCGCCACCACCTCGGCGTAGGCCACCGGTCCGTCGGGTGCGTAGAGGGCCGCCGGGTTGAGCGTCAGGAAGCAGCCCTCGGCGTCGAACAGCTCGTCGAACACGCGGTGAAGCTCGAGTCGCTCCGCCAGCTGGGCGATCATCAGGCTCGAGAGCTCGTCGCTCACGATGAAGTCCGAGACGCCGGTGGTCTGGGCGACCGCCACGTTCGCCCGGTCGAGCACCTCGGCCACCACCCGTGGCCGTTCCTCGCGCCCGGCGAAGGCCTTGTCGAGCGTGAGCAGCGTGAGCATGGTGCGGGCGTCGGCTTCCGGGACGGGCACGGCGCCGCGGTAGCCGAGGACGATGGCCTGGTCGACGGGCTGCTGGGCGAGCATGGCCAGCAGTCCGTGGGGTCCTCGCCCTCCCTCGTGCAACCGCACGACGCCGTTGGCCACGGGCGGGAGGGGCGGGTCCAGCGCGTCGAGCTCGCAGCCGGCGAGCGTCGGATCCACCACGAGGTCGAGGTTCGAGCCGGGGGCCATGAACTCGTCGAGCTCGGCCACGACGGCCGGTCCCAGGTCGCTCCACCCGATGATCAGCACGTGCTGGGGCGGCTCGACGTACGGGCGGGACGGATCGACCTCGAGCTGCGGCCGCTCGACGAGACCGGTGAAGACCACCCGATCGTCGTCTTCGGAGACGGTGATGACCTCCGCCCCGCTCGGGAACGGCGCCGCCGGGTCGGGGTTGAGCTCGACGACGCCGTCGGGGCGGACCCAGCCCAGGACCGACGACTCCCCGAAGGCGAGCAGGGCGTCGGCGTAGGCCACCCCGTCGAGCTCGGGCACGCGGGTGAAGTAGATCTCGCCGCCCCGGAAGTCGAGGAGCTCACGGAACACGGCGGCGAGGCCGGCCTGGTGGCAGGCCTGGGCCGTCAGCTCGGCGATGATGTCGTCGGCTCGCACCGTGACGATCCGCCCCTCGGTCAGCGCCCGCAGGGTGTCGGCGTTCCCGGCGTCCTCCATCTCGGCGACCACGTGGGCGTGGGCGAACTGCGGGTCGACGCTGCGCACGGCGAGCACCGCCTTGACCACCCCGGCATCGCCGTCGTCGCCGGCCAGCACGATCACCGACCGGGCCCCGGCGAGGTTGACCATGTCGAGGTCCGCCGGGCGCGAAGGGTCGCCGGTGCGGCACACCACCCTCGTGGTGCGGGTGTCGGGCACCCGCACCCGCAGCTCGTCCTCCATCTCGTCCTTCGGGAGGTGCGACAGCACCACCACGGCCGCCCGACGGTGGTTGGCGTTGGCCTCCACCAGCTCCGACAAGACGGTGGGCAGCCGCGGCGACCAGCCGAGCACCAGGGTGTGGCCGTGCTCGAGCACCCGAGAGCGACCCTTGCGCAGGCGCTCGATCTGCTGGTCGACCGCGGTGGCGATGAGCCCGATGAGGCTGCCGGCGAGGAAGATGCCGCAGAGGGTGATGAGCAGGCCCAAGAGCCGGGTGGGCCAGGTGGCGTCGGCGGCGAAGGTGCCCGAGTCGACGACGCGCAGCAGCGCCTGCCAGAAGGCGTCGAAGGGATCGCTGATCGGCTCGCCGCCGTTGACCCCCTTGAGCCGCAGCACCCACATGATCACCGACGCGGCCGCAATGATCGCCAGCATGACCAGGCCCAGGTAGCCGATCACCACCAGCGGCCCGCGAGCCAGGGCCAGGTCGAACCGGTACCGCACCTTGGCCGCGAGCGACGCCCGCGGCGGCTCGGTCGGGCGCGACGAGCCGCCGGTTCGGCGTCGCTCCTCGACCGTCTCCATCGCACGTCCCTCCCGCCGGGGCGCGACGGTGCGCTCGGCGTGCTCCTCCATCGGTCCGATGCGAGGAGGTCGAAAGGGATCCCGGGCGCGCATCGGCCCCGCCTCTGTGTGGGATGAGGCGAGGCCGACGGCCCGGGGGGAGCCCGGATCGTGGGAGCCGGCGAGGCTCCAGCGTGCTCGGGTCAGGGCTTGTCGGCGCCCACCACCCACATGGCGAAGAACTGCGAGCCGCCGCCGTAGGCGTGGCCCACCGCCTTGCGGACGCCGTCGACCTGGTGCTCGCCGGCGGTGCCGCGCACCTGCATGGCGGCCTCCCCGAAGCGGAGCATGCCCGACGCCCCGATCGGGTTGGTGCAGAGCACGCCGCCCGACATGTTCACCGGGAGGTCGCCGTCGAGGGCGGTGGCGCCGGCCTCGGTCATCTTCCAGCCCTCGCCGGGCTCGGCGAAGCCGAGGTTCTCCAGCCACATCGGCTCGAACCAGGAGAACGGCACGTACATCTCGACGGCGTCGACCTCCTTGCGGGGGTTGGTGATGCCGGCCTGCTTGTACACGTCGGCGGCGCACAGGGCCCCGCCGAGCGGCAGCACCGTGTCGCGCTCGGCCGACAGCGTCGGCTCGGAGCGCATCGCCGTGCCCTGCACCCACGCCGGCTTGCGGCCCTGGGCGGCGGCCTCGTCGGCCACCTTCTCCGAGCCGAGCACGAGGGCGCAGGCGCCGTCGGAGCTCGGGCACGTCTCGGCGTAGCGGATCGGGTCCCACAGCATCATCGACTCCTTGATGGAGTCGAACGAGATGTCGGGCTCGTGCAGGTGGGCGTAGGGGTTCTTCAGCCCGTTCTGGCGATCCTTCAGCGCCACCAGCATCCCGATGTGGTCGGGGGCGCCGGAGCGGCGGATGTAGGAGCGCACGTGCGGGGCGAAGTACCCGCCGGCGCCGGCGTGGAGCGGGGGCGTGAACGGGATGGGCAGCGACAGCGCCCACATGGCCTCGGACTCGGACTGCTTCTCGAA
>JAGQSL010000194.1 GCA_020439525.1 Acidimicrobiales bacterium
ACGCCTACCTCGACGGCCGCACCCGCAAGCGGGAGGCCGCCATCTCCCGGTTCAAGGACGGCGACGTGCCCGTGTTCGTCATCAGCCTCAAGGCCGGTGGCGTCGGGCTCAACCTCACCGAGGCCGACTACTGCTTCGTGCTCGACCCCTGGTGGAACCCGGCCACCGAGACCCAGGCCGTCGACCGAGCCCACCGCATCGGCCAGACCAACCCCGTGGTCGTCTACCGCTACGTCTCGGTCGACACCATCGAGGAGAAGGTGATGGAGCTCAAGGGCCGCAAGGCTCGGCTGTTCGACCAGGTGGTGGGCGACGAGACCGCGCTCGCCGGTGCCCTGGGCGAAGACGACATCCGCGCCCTGCTCGACCTGGCCTGACGGGGCCGGGCCGGAGGCACGAGACGATCAGCGCCGCGCCGGCACCTCGTAGCCCGGCAGCACCAGGTGGCCCGCTCGGGTGGCCCCGTCGAGCACCAGGCCGTCGAGGCGGCAGTCGATGACCTCGACGTCGTCGAACGCCACCCCGCGCAGGTCGGCGCCCTCGAGGTTGCAGCGCAGGAACACCGTGCGGGCGATCGTGGCGCCCCGCAGGCGCACCCCCGCCAGGTCGCACTCCGCGAACGAGCAGTCCTCGACCCGAGCGCGACGCATGTCGGTGCCCCGCAAGGCCACCCCGACGGTGCACACGCCTTCGACGTGCGCCCGCTTCATGATGTCGCCCGACAGGTCCAGCCCATCGGGCAGGTGGCCCACCTTCACCCGGAACACGGTCTCGCCTCGCTCGCCTGGTCCGCCAACGCCCACCCGGAGCAGCCCGGGCAGGCGAGACGCTACCCCAGCATCGACGACCCCGGATCGCCCTCACCCGACCGGACCACGAACCTCCCCGACCTCGTGGGGCGCTGCACCGCTCGCCGCCACGATCGCCGCCACCCCGGCCGTCGCCGGCTACGAGGCCACCGACCGACCAGCCGGGCCCGCTTGCGAGCCCCGCTCGTTCGACGGCCCCTCACCGGCCCGACCCCGGCCCGACGCCCGCCCGGCTCGACGCCCACGGGCCACCTCGGTGTCGAGAGCGTCGAGCGCCGGCCACGGGGCCTCAAGGGCGACGAGCGCCCCCAGCCACCGCTGCGCCGCCGCCACCCCCGCCGGGTCGACCGAGTAGCGCCGCCGGGTCCCCTCGGCGCGCACCGCCACGAGGCCGGCATCACGCAGCACCCGCAGGTGCTGCGACACCGCCGGCTGCGAGATGGGCCCCGCCTCCTGCGCCCGGTCCACCAGCTCGCCCACCGCCAGCTCCCCGCCGGCGAGCAGGGTCAGCAGCCGCTGGCGGGTCGGGTCGCCCAACGCCAGGAGGGCGGTCGACGGAGACGGCGCGGCCGGGTCGCCCCCGCCAGCGGCCGTCTCAGCCCTCGGGCGGGGCGTCGCCATCGGGGAGGGTCGTGTAGAAGGCGACGGTGCGCTCGGCCGCGGCGCCCGCCGCGTCGGCGTCGTCACCATCGACCGTCGCGGCCGCGGCCCACGAGCCCGCCGCGGCCTCCACGAACGCCCGGCCCTCGGGCGTGAGCGGGTAGCCCATCGCCTCCGTCGGGTCGAGGGCCTCGCCCGAGTCGAGGTGCCATCCGAGCCCGAGCAGCGCCAGGTCCCACCCGATCCCCACCGCGCCCGGGCCGTACTCGGCCCAGAAGGCGCGACCCTCGGCGTCGTCGGGTGCCTCGTGCACCAGCTCGAGGATCGTGCCGTCGCCATCGGGCGAGAGGCGCAGCTCGAGCCACGAGATCCGCTCGCCCATCATCCACGTGAGCGACAGCAGCGACGGCGCCTCGCAGCGGAGGATGTCGCCGCCGGCGTTGCCCTCCGTCTGGTACGTCCCGCCCTCGCGCAGGTCGCCGCTCACCGGCAGGAACCAGCGGGGCAGGCGCTCCGGGTCGGTCAGGGCGGTCCACAGGTCGTCGACATCGGTGCCGTAGCGACGTCGGGCCACCACGATCCGCGTCGCCTGCCCATCGCGCTCGCCCGAGCGCACCTCCCGGTCCACCAGCCCGGCCATCGCCACCGAATCTTCCATCGCCTGCCCTTTCATAAGTCTCTACTTATGAAAGAACCTAGCCGCCGCCCACCCACCCGACAACCACGCAACGGCGAACGACACCGTCAGCGCGTCGCCCGCTCGAGGCAGGCGTGGGCGAAGCGCGCGGGCGCCCCCGGTTCGAGGTCGACCGAGAGCATCGGCTCGAACAGCTCGGCCTCGAGCAGCGCCGGCTCGCCCGAGGGCAGCTCGACCAGGTCGATGCGGGCGTAGAGCAGCGGCCCGAGGTCGAGCGCACCTGCGGCCACGAGCAGCTCGCACGCCGCGTCGTGCACCTGGCGGGCCAGGTCGACCCACGCCGCGGGCGCCACCACCGGCTCGCGCACCTCGACGTACTCGTCGCCGCTCAGCAGGCCACCCCCCGTCGCGAGCAGCGGGCCCTTGCGGTACGCGTGCGACAGCTCGCCGTCGACCAGCACGTGGGCCACCTCGCCGCGCTCGGCCACCGACGGCACCGCCGGCTGCACCATCACCGCTCGCCCGCCCCCCACGATCCGATCGGCCAGGGCGAGCGCCGCCGGATCGCTCCGAGCGAAGCGCCCCGTATCGCGGCTTCCCGCCGACACCGTCGGCTTCACCACCACCTCGCCGGCCCGGTCGCCGTCGAGGTCGACGCGCTCGATGGCCGCCGTGGCCTCGGCCGCGCTCGTCGCGAACGCCGTCGGCACCACCGGCACCCCGAGCCCGGCGAGCGCCACGAGGTACCGCTTGTCGAGGTTCCATCGCACCACGCCCGCCGGGTTGTGGAGTGGGGCCCGGCCATCGACGCCATCGAGCCAGGCGAGGAAATCCGGCAACCGCTCGGGGTAGTCCCACGGCGAGCGGATCACGACGAGGTCGTAGCCCGCCCAGTCGGCACCGGGCTCATCCCACCCGACGTGGTCGAGCGCGACGCCCAGCTCGGCGAAGGCCCGGTCGTGCAGGCGGCGATCCGTGTCCTCGGCCACCACCCGGGGATCGGAGGCGGTCACGAAGGCCACCCGCACCCCGGCCGGACGATCGAGCTCCTCCCCCACCTCCGGCACGCTAGGGGGACCTTCGCCCGTGGCCGAACCCGACGCCGGGCCGGTACCGTCGTCCGCCATGGCCGCCCTCGCCGGACCCCTCTACGCCGCCGCCGCGCTCCTCGCGCTCGCGGGCGTCGGCAAGCTCACCCGGCCCGCCGCCACCCGGGTGGCGCTGCGCCAAGCCGGGCTTCCCAGCAGCGCCCCGGCCGCCCGGGCGCTCGGCGCCGGC
>JAGQSL010000195.1:0-1774 GCA_020439525.1 Acidimicrobiales bacterium
TGCCGATGATGCCGGGGCGGGCGGCCGCCCGCTGAGGGCCCTCAGACCTCGACGGTGCGCACCTCGACCTTGCCGAGGAGCACCCCCGCACCCACCTCGAGCAGGCCGACGGCGAGCACCCGGATGCCGAACAGCACGGCGAGCACGATGATGGTGGCCTTCGGCCAGCCGAGCGCCACCACGCCGGCGACCGCGCTGAGCGCCCCGGAGGCGAGCAGGACGCCGCGGGCGCCGCTCGCCTTCGCAGCCGGCGAGAAGCCGGCGACGAGCTGCAGGATGCCCCGTGCCAGGAAGCCGAGGCCGACGATGACCGCGATCACCCAGAGGGTCACGCCCGGCCAGGCGATCACCAGGGCGCCGGCCACGATGCCCGCCACGCCCGAGGCGATCGACAGGTTGCGGTTGCCGTAGCGGTGGTCGACGAGGTCGAGCACGCCGCCCAGGATCAGCTCGATGCCCACGATGATCGCCAGCACCTTGGCGGTGGTGAAGGGGTTGAGGATCATCACGATGCCGAGGACGGCGGCGAGCACGCCGATGATCACCAGCCCCCAGCGCAGGGCGCCGGGCACCTTCAGGGCGGCGCCGTCGGGCGCGGTGGCGGTCACGACTTCCGGGCCGCCACGGCCTGCCACACGCCGAGCACGATGACCGCGCCGACGATCGAGCCGAGGATGCCGCTCGGCTTCAGCGCCAGCCCGTCGCCCGAGAGCAGGCTGATCAGCAGGCCGCCCACGAGCGAGCCGGCGAAGCCGGCGACGAGCAGCGGGCCCCAGTCCTGGGGGTGCGAACCGTTGCCGAGGATGACGTTGGCCAGCCAGCCGATGCCGAGGCCGAACACGAGGATGCCGAGGAGGATCACGGCCGTCGAGCGTAGGCGGTCCCTCACCTGGCCGGGTGATCCCACCGTCGGGTTCACGATCGGGCCCGAGCTGCCGATGGGACCCCCATGCCCGCCGACGGATCCTCGCCCGCCGACCGCCGCACCCAGCAGGGGCTGGTCTTCGACCCCGAGTCGCGGTGGCTCTCGATCGGGCGGTTCGTCCAGGAGATCGACCCCGGCGGGGGCAACCGGGCCGTGCTCAACGCCTACGTCGAGCTGACCGCCCGCTGCCGCCACGACCGCATCGCCAACGTCATCCACGTCCGCGACAGCGACGTGCGCGCCCTCGCCGACGCGCTCGACCTCAAGGCCGACGACCTGGCGTCGGAGATCGAGTCGGTGCTGGCGCTCAGTCGGGCCGAGGCGCTCAAGACCATCGGGCGCATGCGCGAGTCGCGCCTGATCGGCGGGCTGGCGAAGGCGGCCACCGGGGCGGTCGTGGCGGGGAGCCTGGTCGCCGGCGGGGTCGCGGCGACGCGTGCGGTCACCGACGAGCCCAGCGCCGCCTCCAGCCGGCCGATCGTCCCGCCGACGCCCCGCGAGCCTCCGCCCACCTCGGTGGCCGATGCCCTGCGCTCGGCGCCGACGGCGGCGCCCGTCGTCGACGGGCCCCTCACCGAGACGGATGACGGCGTCGGGCTCATCCCCCCGGTGACGCTCGACGCCGAGGGCGAGGTGGGGCTGATCCCGCCGGCGAACGTCGAGGCCGACGCCGGGGCGGAGGCCTCCGCCACCGACCCCGGCGTGGGGCTCATCCCCCCGGCGAACGAGGACCGCCCCGGGAGCTGAGGCATCGGGCGCACGGCCTGGCAGGCTGGCGCCCATGACCGGATCGGACGTGGCGGTCCAGACGATCGCCCTGACCAAGGTGTACCCGGGCGACGTGCTGGC
>JAGQSL010000195.1:1847-10074 GCA_020439525.1 Acidimicrobiales bacterium
GCGGGCATGCTCACCACGCGCGTCGTGCCCACCTCGGGCCGCGCCATCGTCGGCGGCGTCGACGTGTGGGAGGAGCCGGCGAAGGCGAAGCGCTCGATCGGGGTGGTGCCCCAGAGCAACACCCTCGACCGCTCGCTCGACGTGCGCGACAACCTCGTCTTCCACGGTCGCTTCTTCGGCATGGGTGCCAAGGAGGCCCGCACCGAGGCCGACCGGCTGCTCGAGCGCTTCCGGCTGACCGAGCGGGCCACCGCTCCGGTCCTCGCCCTCTCGGGTGGCATGGCCCAGCGCCTGATGGTGGCCCGCGCCGTGATGCATCGCCCCGCCGTGCTGTTCCTCGACGAGCCCACGGCGGGCCTCGACCCGCAGAGCCGCATCGCCATGTGGGAGATCCTGGGCGATCTCCACGTCGACGGGCAGACCATCCTGCTGACCACGCACTACATGGAGGAGGCCGACCAGCTCTGCGATCGCCTCGCCATCATCGACCACGGCCGCATGCTCGCCCTCGACACCCCCGAGGCGCTGAAGGCATCCACCGGCATCGACACGATGGTCACCGTGGCGGCCGACGGCGACCTCGAGGCGCTCGCCGGGCTGCTGCACGATCGCATCGAGGGCGCCACCGAGGCGACGGTGGCCGACGGCGTCGTGCGCCTCGGCGTGAAGGGCACCAACGGCGTGCTGCCCGCGGTGGTGCAGGTGGCCGACGGCGCCGGCGTCACCGTCACCGACCTGTCGGTCGACGAGCCGAGCCTCGAGACCGTCTTCATCAAGCTCACCGGGAAGGACCTGCGCGAATGACCTGGACCGCGTTCCGCGCCCTGCTGGCGCGCGACCTCTACGTGCTGCGCCACAACCTCAAGGAGTTCATCCCCCGGACCGTGCTGCAGCCGCTGCTGCTCGTCTTCGTCTTCACGTACGTGTTCCCGAAGATCGGCCAAGGGATCGGCGGCGGCGGCACCGACGACGGTGCCTTCTCCACCTTGCTCGTGGCCGGCGTGCTCGGCAGCGTGATCCTCTTCCAGGGCGTGCAGTCGGTGGCCCTGCCGCTGGTGTCCGAGTTCGGCTACACCCGCGAGATCGAGGACCGCGTGCTCGCCCCGCTGCCGGTCGAGCTGGTGGCGATCGAGAAGGTGGTCGCCGGCGCGCTCCAGTGCCTCATCGCCGCGCTGATCGTGTTCCCGATCGCCTACTTCGTGCCCGCCACCCCCGTGCACATCACCTACCAGTGGGCGGTGCTGCTCACCTTCGCCCCGCTCGCCTGCGTCGCCTCGGCCTCGCTGGGGCTGATGTTCGGGACGATGTTCGACCCGCGGACCGTGCCCCTGCTGTTCGGCATCATCGTCGTGCCGCTCACCTTCCTCGGGTGCATCTACTTCCCGTGGCAGAGCCTCGAGGCCATCCGCTGGCTGCAGATCGCCGTGCTGGTCAACCCGCTCGTGTACATCAGCGAGGGGTTCCGCTCGGCGCTCACCCCGGTGCCCCACATGAGCCTGCTCGCCATCTACCCGGTGATGGTCGGGTTCACCGCCCTGTTCCTGTGGCGCGGCGTCGAGGGCTTCAAGGCCCGGGTGCTCGCCTGAGCGTCTAGGCAATCGTCCCCCTCGCGGTTGAGCAATCGTTGCTCAGGTGCCGTGGCGGCTCGAGGCGGATGCTGCTCCCATGAGCACGAACCGCATCCGCACCCTCGTCCGCGGCGCTGCCGCCGCCCTCGCCCTCGCCCTCGCCCTGGTCGGGTTCACCGCCTGCGATCCGGGAGCGCAGGCGGACTGCACCAAGGACTGCCTCGACTTCCTGGCCACCAACGACAACGCCGACACCATGTCGATCGCCCACCGGGGCGGGGCCGCCCTCACCGAGGCGACGATCTACGCCGACGCCGCTCGCACGCAGGTGGTGGGCTACGTCCGGAACTTCGAGATGGTGCAGTACCCCACCGTCCCGATCACCAAGGCCTACCAGGCCCTCCCCCTCGAGAACCCCCAGAAGGTGCAGCTGAAGCCGGCCACCACCTACTGGTACGCGTCCAAGACGAGCGGGGCGATGAGCAAGGTCCACACCGAGGTCGGCAGCTTCAAGACCAAGCAGCGCATCGTCTCGTTCACGATCACCAAGGTCTGGCTGTTCTACGACTCGGACGCCGCCGGCTCCGGCGAGATCACCATGGAGGCCCGCATCAACGGCGGCGCGGCCCGCGTCGTGCACAAGGACCTCGACTGGGCGGCCGAGGAGCCC
Organism: Acidimicrobiales bacterium; assembly: GCA_020439525.1. Lineage (GTDB taxonomy): Bacteria > Actinomycetota > Acidimicrobiia > Acidimicrobiales > Iamiaceae > Aquihabitans. Next base: position 4,086 of record JAGQSL010000195.1, read on the forward strand.
GCGTTCGACCCGAAGTTCACCGCCACCGTGAAGGGCGTGATGAACGCCAACACCTTCCAGGTCCGGGCGTGGGACGACGACTGCACCTTCTCGACCTGCACCGCCCCGGCCGGCGCGTGGGACAAGGTGGGGAGCAACGGCGACACGCAGTGGTCGACCCTGACCTTCCCCGTCACCGTCAGCGCCCCCAACCTGCAGTACGGGTACGGCACGTTCAAGGGCAGCACGAACAACGGCATCACCGACATCGGCTTCTACATCGAGGGGACCTGGAAGGTCGCCTACGAGTACGCATGACGCCCGAGCAGATCCTTGCGGTGCGCCGGGTGGTGGTCGCGGCCGGCCACCACCCGGACCTCGGCGCCCGGTTCTACCGTCGGCTCTTCGGCGACGCCCCGGCGCCGAGGCGCTGTTCGCCGGGGATCCGGTCCGCCAGCAACGGGCGCTGGCCGCAGAGCTGCGGGCGATGGCCGAGCTGCTCGACGACCTGCCCTCCCTCGAGGCGCGGGCGCGGGAGCTGGGGGCGCGCCACCGCGGGTACGGCGTCGAGGCGATCCACCACCGTGTGAGCCGCACGGCCCTCGTCGACACGTTCGCCGAGGTCCTCGGCGAGGGCTTCGGCCCCGAGGAGCAGGCCGCCTGGACCCGGGCCGCGTCGCTCATCTCCGAGCTCATGCAGGCGACGTGAGGCGGACTGCTCGACCGAGGTGAGCAGCGCTCCCCCTACACTCCGAACCCGACATGCCGGCATCTCCTGCGGTCCTCACCCAGCTCTGGCCCCTGACCGGTCGCCACGAGGATCTCGAGGCGATCGTCGGCGCGCTCGTCGACGGGAGCCGGGCGCAGGTGATCGTCGGCGATGCGGGGACCGGGAAGACCCGGCTCGCTCGCGAGGTGCTGCGCCGCCTCGCCGACGACGGCGTGCCCACGGCGGGCGCGACGGCCAGCGAGTCGGCGGCGGCCACCCCGCTCGGCGCCCTCGCCCACCTCGTCCCGCCCGGCGCCCTCGACTCGCCGTCGAGCGTGTTCTCGGCCACCCGCGACGCCATCGACGAACGCACCGGTGGCCGGCCGCTCGTGCTGCACGTGGACGATGCGCACCTGCTCGACGCCAGCTCGGCCGCGCTGCTCGTCGGGCTCGCCGAAGCCGGCGTGGCCGAGCTCGTCGTGACCATGCGCCCCGGCCACCGGGGTCCCGACGCCCTGGGCGCCCTGCGGGCGGCCGACGGGGTGGGCACCACCACCCTCGGCGCCCTCGACGCGGTGGCGATCGACACGCTCCTGCACCGGGTGCTCGGCGGGCCGCTCGACGGCGTGGCCGAGGCCCAGCTCCTCCACACGAGCGGCGGCAACCCGCTCTACCTGCGCGAGCTCGTGCTGGGCGCGGTGCAGGACGGGTCGCTGCGCGAGGTCGACGGCGTGTGGCGCCTCGACGGCGGGTTCCCGGCGGCCGAGGCGCTGGGCGACCGCGTGCTCGGGCGGATGGCCGACCTCCCCACCGTCGAGCGCGAGGCGCTCGAGCTCGTCGCGGTGGCCGAGCCGATCGGCCTCGACCTGCTCGAACGGCTGGTCGACGCCGCCGTGCTCGAAGGCCTCGAGCAGCGGGCCCTGCTCCGGGTCGAGGCGAGCCGCCGCCGCCACGAGGTGCGCCTGGCCGACCCGGTCTACGGCGAGATCCTCCGCGGGTCGATCGGGCGGGTGCGCCTGCGCCGGCTGAGCCGCACCCTGGTCGACGCCGTGACCGCGACGGGGTTGCGCCGCGCCGACGACGGCACCCGCCTCGTCCGCTGGCAGATCGACGCCGGCATCCCGCCCGACCTGGACGTCGTGCTCGTGGGGCTCCGCCTCGCCCGCCACCACCAGGACTGGTCGACGGTCGCCATCCTCGCCACCGCGGCCTTGGGGGCCGGCCACGCGGACGCCGCCGCCTGGCTCGTCGAGGCTCACGTGGCCCTCGGCGAGTTCGACGAGGGCGACGAGGTGGCGAACCGCGCCCTCGCTGAGCCCGAGGCCCTGGGCGAGGAGGCGATCGTGCTGCTCCACCGGGCGCGGGCGGAGACCCTGTTCTTCAGCCGAGACGACGCGGCGGGCGCGGTGGACGCGGTGGCGGCGCTGCTGCCGACCGTGCGCGACCCGCTCCAGCGCGAGCTGCTCACTTTCTCCCAGGCCGCGATCCTGGCCTGGTCGGGCCGGATCGCCGAGGCGTCCGAGCTGGTCGCCGCGTTGGAGGGCTCCGAGCGCGAGCTGGTCGTCGTCCAGGCGGCCATGATCCGCGAGCTCGTGGCTGCGGTGGCGGGTCCAGCCGGCGTGGCGATCGAGCTGGCCGACCGGTGGTTCGCCCGGCATCTCGAGCTCGACGACCTGAACGGAACCAACGGCCCCGGCTTCCACCTGGTGATCAAGGCCGTCGCGCTCACCAACGCCGGTCGCCTCGACGAGGCCGCGGCGCTCGCCGAGGCGGGCTACGGCGCGTCGGTCGGCGACCGGGTGCTCGCCGGCCAGCTGTGGTTCTCGCTCGAGCTCGGCCGCATCGCCCTGCTCCGCGGCGACGCCGTGGCCGCGGCGCGCTGGTACCGCGAGCAGGTGGCGCTGTGTCGGGCGACGGGATGGCGCCGCCCCATCACCCTCGGGTTGAGCGGGCTGGCCATCGCCCTCGCCCAGCAGGGCGACGCCGCAGGCGCGGCCGCGGCGATCGCCGAGCGCGACGCGTCGGGCTACCGGGTGATCGAGCTGTTCGCCATCGAAGGGGCGCGCGGCACGGCCTGGGCACGGTCGGCGGCAGGCGATCCCGCCGGCGCGCGGGCCGTGCTGGCCGAGGCCATCGACCACGCCGAGGCCGGCGGCCTGACCCTCATGGCGGCGACGGCGCGCCTCGACGCCCTGCGCCTGGGCGACGGCGGGCAGGCGGCGCCGCTCGCCGCCGCGGCCGAGGTGGTCGACAGCGCGCTGATCTCGCTCGCCGCCCGGTGGGCGGCGTCGCCGAACGACGGCGGGGTGCTCGACGACGTGGCGTCGGGCTTCGAGGCCCTCGGCGCGCTGATGGTGGCGGCCGAGGTGGCCGCCCGGGCCGGCGACGCCTGGAAGCGCACCGGCCAGCCGCGGGCGGCGGCGGCGTCGCAGCGGCGAGCCGACGAGCTGGTGGCGCGCTGCCGCGGTGCCGCCACCCCGGCGCTCGCCGTGGTCGAGACCGTGGTGCCGCTGACGGCGCGCGAGCGGGAGATCGCCGTGCTCGTGGCCGACGGCCTCACCACCAAGGAGGTGGCCGAGCGGCTGTTCCTCTCGGCCCGCACCGTGTCCAACCACCTGCAGAACGCCTACGCCAAGCTCGGGATCACCAAGCGGACCGAGCTCGGCGCCGCGCTCGGGCGGCCCACCAGCGCCGGAGGTTCGCCGTGACGCCCGAACAGGTCGAGCTCGTGCGGGCCACCATCGCCGCCGTCGGCGAGCACCCCGAGTTCGCCGACCGCTTCTACCTGCGGCTCTTCGAGGTGGCCCCCGCCACCGAGGCCATGTTCGGCGACCTCGAGTCGCAGCGCCGGAAGCTCACCGACGAGCTGGTGGCGATGGGCGAGCTCCTGGGCGACCTCACCACGCTCGACGCCCGAGCCGCCGAACTGGGTCGACGCCACCGCGGCTACGGCGTCCGCGCCGGGCACTACCCCGTGGCGCGCGCTGTCATGGCCGAGACGGTGCGCGAGGTCCTGGGCGACGCCTTCGGACCCGAAGAGCAGGACGCCTGGGAGCGGGCGACCATGCTCATCACCGAGCTGATGCAGTCCGGCTGACCGCAGCACCGCGCTGCGCTCCCCGGTGCGCCGGGGTTCGGTGCGCAGATCGCGCGCTGGTGGCGCGTGGTTCGGGTGGAGAACCCGCCGCCGTGCGTCGCCGCGGTTCGGTGCGCAGATCGCGCGCTGGTGGCGCGCGATCCGTGCGCAGGACTCGGTGCAGGGTGGCGGCGATTCGCCGCCGATTCGCCGCCCTCCGTCCGAGGCGTTCTCTGCGTGGATGGCGCGCTGGTGGCGCGCGGTTCGGGTGGAGAACGCGGAGCGATGGTTCTCGGGTGTTCTGTGCGTGGAAGGCGCGCTGGTGGCGCGCGGTTCGGGTGGAGAACGCAGCGGGACCGGGCGGCGAATCGCCGTCGAATCGCTCCCCCGGGCGAATCGGGCGAATCGGGGGGTCAGGGGGCGGCGAAGGCGGCGGGGTCGAGGACGGGATCGCTCCAGCGACCTTCGAGGGCGAGGCGGGCGGCGACCGCACCGATGGCGTTGGCGCTCTTCGCCGCGTACCCGTTGCCGCCGGCGGCGAGCACGAGGCCGTCGTCCACGTGGTCGAGGTACGGGAGGTCCGTCGGGGTCTCGGTGATGAGGCAGGGCTTGGTCTCCCACGCCGTGGTCCGCACCCCCGGCACCAGGTCCTCCACCAGGGCGCGCAGGCCAGCGAGCTCGAGGCTGTGCGCGTCCCCGCGCATCCACGCCCGCTTCTCGCCGGCGGTGCGCAGCGGCCGGTAGGGGTCGGAGGTCGCGCCGAGCTTCAGCCGCGTCGAGCCGTCGGGATAGGTGGTCGGCGGCACCAGGTAGAGGTCGCCGTAGACCGGGTGGTCGGGGAGGCGGGCGAGCACCGAGGGCAGCTCGGCCAGCCGTCTTGCCTCGGCGTCGTCCAGGGTGGCCAGCACGACCGACTCGGCGCGCACCTCGAGCGGGGGGAGCGCCGGGTGGAGCTCGTCGGCGTGGGGACCGGCAGCGAGCACCACGGTTCGGGCTCGCACCTGAGCACCGCCGGCCGTCGTCACGCGCCAGCCGCCCGTGGCCGACCGGTCGAGCGAGGTGCACGCCTCGCGCACGATCGTCGCCCCCAGCTCGCCCGCCACCACCAGGTTGGCGGCGAGCATGCGCCGCGGGTCGATGTGGCCGGCGGGGCCGGGCTCGGCGAGCAGGGTCGACCCGGTCGGGAACGCTAGGAGCGGTGCGTAGGGGTTCGGCGCCTCCGGGCCCGCCACCCGAACGCTCGAGCCGACCCGGTCCGCGTTGGTGATCGTCGAGGCGATCCGCTCGGGGTCGAGCTCGGCCAGCACCGCGCCCACCGGTCGGTGGAAGTCGATGCCCGACATCGCTTCCAGCTCGCCGTAGCGGGCGATCGCCCGGGTGGCGAGCACCGCCCACTCGTAGCGGGCGTCGAGGTGGCGGGTGATGCGCCCCGAGTCGTAGTGGCTGGCGAAGGGACCCGGGTGCTCGGCGAGCACCGGTGGCTCCGCCGGCCCGATGCCCGCCACCACCGCACCCCGCGACGCGCCCGCCGCCGCGAGTTCTCGGAGCGTGGCCGAGCCGATGAGCCCGAGGCCGACGACGGCCACGTCGACGTGCAGCTCGCCGCCTGCGCCCGCTCCGTCCATCGCCCGATCCTTCCACGCCGCATCCCCGTGCTCGGCCGTTCTGTGCCTGGATCGTGCGCTGGTGGCGCGTGGATCGGGCGGAGAACGCGCGCGTCCCCGTGCTCGGCCGTTCTGTGCCTGGATCGTGCGCTGGTGGCGCGTCGATCGGGCGGAGAACGCGCGCATCCCCCTTCTCGGCCGTTCTGTGCCTGGATCGTGCGCTGGGGGCGCGTGGATCGGGCGGAGAACGTCGCGGGTGCGGGCGGGGCCGCGCCGTCAGTAGCGCTCGGGCACGAAGGTGGTGTGGGTGAGGTGGGGACGGCGGTAGTCGTCCTTCGGCCGCTCGGGCAGCTCCACCACCGGTCCGCTGGTCACGTCCTCGTAGGGCACCTGGGCCAGGAGGTGGTCGATGCAGTTGAGCCGGGCGCGCTTCTTGTCGTCGGCGTTCACCACCCACCACGGCGAGGTGGGGGTGTCGGTGTGCACGAACATCGTGTCCTTGGCGCGCGAGTAGTCGGCCCAGCGGACGCGGCTCTCGAGGTCCATCGGGCTCAGCTTCCAGCGCTTCTCCGGGTTGTTGATGCGCTCCTGGAAGCGGCGCTCCTGCTCCTCGTCGCTCAC
>JAGQSL010000196.1:0-3918 GCA_020439525.1 Acidimicrobiales bacterium
CGAGATGAAGGACCCGTACAAGAACGCCGAGGCGGCCAAGCTCCTCTCGGACAAGAACTACAAGGCCTACGGCGACGGCTGGGCGCCGTGGCGCCTGTCGGGCCGGGCGCTGCCCGGCGGCGGCTGCCCCGCCTGACCTCGCCGAGCTCCGAGCTCTGGAAGGACCCGCCCCGATGGGGCGGGTCCTTCGCGTTGGGGCCGTGCGCTTTCCGGCGCTCCGGCCCTCGCGCTCGCCGGTGGCCGTGGGTTCGGTGCGTGGATGGGGCGTTGGTGGCGCGCCAGGTGGGTGGAGAACCCGGGCGCCATGGGGGCCGGGCGTTCCGTGCGCGGTTCGGGTGTTGCCGGCGCGCGATCGTGGCGAAGAACGACCGGACATCGGTTCGCGGGCCGTTCGGGCCGGCGCCGGCGCCGGCGCCGAGGCGCGCCGCTCAGCGCGGGGCGGGTGGGCCTGACAGGTCGGGGCAGGCCCCGGGTCCGCTGGGGCCGAGTGCGCCGTTCACGCGATCGAACACGCGGCGCAGGACATCGAGCTCGTCGGGCTCGACGTGGTCGAGCAGGTGGCGGCGCACGCCCGCCACGTGGTGGGGGGCGACCGATTCGATCATCGTCCGCCCCTCGGGGGTGAGCACCGCCCAGGTGCCGCGGCGATCCTCCGGACAGGTCTCGCGCGCCACCAGCCCTCGGGCTTCGAGCCGACCGATGTGGTGCGAGAGCCGGCTGCGCGACTCGACCTGCAGGTCGGCCAGTTCCGCCATCCGCAGGCGATCGCCGTCGGCCTCGGAGAGGGCGACGAGCACGCCGTAGTCGTCGTGGCCGAGCCCGAGCGCCTTCAGCTCCTGGTCGAGGCGCTCGGTGAGGCGCCGCGCCCCGGTGATGAACGCCCGCCACGCCGCCTGCTCGCGCTCGTCCAGCCAGTGGACGTCGGCGTCGGTGGTGGGGCGGGACGAGGCCATGGCGAGGAATCTACCCGGGAATGGTTGACACTTCAATCAGGTTGGGTAGAGTGATTGCACGTTCAACCGTCAAAGCTTCACCCACTGAGGAGCCCACCATGACCACGCCCGAGATCCCCGCTGGCACCTGGACCATCGATCCGTCGCACTCCGAGGTGGGCTTCACCGTCCGCCACCTCATGGTGTCCAAGGTCCGTGGTCTCTTCGAGACGTTCGAAGGCGCCATCACCATCGCCGACGACCCGCTGGCCTCCTCGGTGACCGCCGAGGTCGACCTCAGCTCGATCAACACCCGCGACGCCCAGCGCGACGGCCACCTCAAGGGCGGCGACTTCTTCGACGTCGAGACCCACCCCAAGATGACCTTCACCTCCACCTCGGTCACCGAGGCCGGCGACGGCTACCGGGTGGCGGGCGACCTGACCATCAAGGACGTGACGAAGTCGGTGACGCTCGACCTCGAGTTCAACGGCGTCGGCGGCGACCCGTGGGGCGGCACCCGCGCCGGCTTCACCGCCACCGGCGAGATCTCCCGCAAGGACTTCGGCATCGACTTCCAGATCCCGCTCGAGGGCGGTGGGGTCGTGATCGGCGACAAGATCTCGATCGTCCTCGAGGTCGAGGCCGTGCTCCAGGCCGCCGAGGTCGCCGCCTCCGCCTGACGCCCAGCGGGCCGTTCGGCCCCGCCACCATCCCCCCCGGCACCGGTGCTCGGCGCGACCCCGTTCCGGCGGGGTCGCGCCGAGCGTCCACCGCGGCGCTCCGAACCCCGTCGACCCAAGGAGGCCCCATGGGCATCCGTCGTCTCAACCACGCCGTGCTCTACGTCCGCGACGCCGAGCGCAGCGCCGCCTTCTATCGCGACGTCCTCGGCTTCCGCACGGTGGCGTCGATGCCCGGCGGCGCCTTCCTCCAGGCGCCCGGGTCCACCAACGACCACGACCTCGCCCTCTTCGGCATCGGCGAGCACGCCGGGCCCACCGAGGCGGGCCGGCGCACCGTCGGCCTCTACCACCTGGCATGGGAGGTGGGAACCCTGGCCGAGCTGGCCGAGGTGGGTCAGGCGCTGCAGGCCGCCGGCGCCCTCGTCGGTGCCTCGGACCACGGCACCACCAAGAGCCTCTACGCCCACGATCCCGACGGGCTCGAGCTCGAGGTGTGCTGGGTCGTGCCCGCCGACCTCCTCGACGGGGCGGAGATGACCACCCGCCCCCTCGACCTCGCCGCCACCATCGAGCGCTACGGCGCCGCCACGGCCGGGGGCCGCTGAACCGCCCGCGCGTGGCGTCGCCCCGGGCCGCCGTCGGGCCTACGGTGCCGCCCATGGCCGAGATCGGACGCATCCACCACCTCGACTGCTGCACGATGTGCCCGGTGCTCGCGTCGAAGCACGGCCACCACCTGGTGGCCCACGTGCTCGCGATCGAGACCGAGCGGGCAGGCATCGTGCTGGTCGACACCGGGATCGGCGACCGAGCGCGCCAGGACCTGAAGGGGTGGCTGGGCGGACCCTTCGTCGCGGCGGTCCGCCCCGACGCCGATCCGGCCCGCTCCGCCCGCGCCCAGCTCGAGGCCCTTGGGCTCGACCCCCGCGACGTGCGCCACGTCCTGGTCACCCACCTCGACCTCGACCACGCGGGCGGCCTCGCCGACTTCCCCGACGCACAGGTGCACGTCCACCTCGACGAGCTGGCCGCCGCCCGCCATCCGAGCTGGCGCGAGCGCAGCCGGTACCGGCAGGTCCAGTGGGCCCACGGCCCACGCTGGACGACCTACGAGCGCGCCGGCGAAGCGTGGTTCGGCTTCGACGCCGCCCACGCCCTCGACGGCCTGCCCGACGACATCGTGGCCATCCCGCTCGCCGGCCACACCCGGGGCCACGCCGCCATCGCCGTGCGCGGGGACGACGGCTGGCTGCTGCACGCTGGCGACGCCTACTTCCAGGCCCACACGGTGCACCCCGAGGTTCCCGCCGGACCACCGGTCATCCGCCGCTTCGAGCAGGTGGTGGCCGTCGACCGGCAGCGGGTGGCGCGCAACCACGAGCGACTGGCCGAGCTGGCCCGGGACCACGGCGGCGAGGTCACCGTGTTCTCCGCTCACGACGCCGGCGAGCTCGAGCGGTTGCGATCTCGCCGCTGACCGGCCTGGCGCCGCACGCGGATCGGCCCGGACGCAGGGTCCGGGCCGATCTCGATGGCGGAGGGTGTGGGATTTGAACCCACGGTGGCCTTGCGACCACAACGGTTTTCGAGACCGTCCCATTCGTCCGCTCTGGCAACCCTCCGGCTGCGACGTTAGTCGCCGGCCCGGTGCCCCTCCCAAGGCCGTTGGCGAACCGGACGACGACCCTCGGCGGCCGATCGGGTCAGCGTCGCGACGCGAAGAACGAGCGCAGCAGCTCGGCCGATGCGTCGGCCTCGAGCCCGGCGACCACCTCGGTGCGGTGGTTGAGCCGGGTGTCGACGGCCAGGTTGTAGAGCGAGCCCATGGCCCCGGCCTTCAGGTCCGGCGCGGCGAACACCACCCGGCCGACCTGGGCGGCCCACACCGCACCGGCGCACAGCGGGCACGGCTCGAGCGTGACCACGAGCGTCGCCTCCCGCAGGCGGCGATCGCCCACCGCCGCGGCCGCGTCGCGCAGGGCGAGCACCTCGGCGTGCGCGGTGGGGTNNCCTCCCGCTCGTTGGCCCGTTCGGCCACGATGCGGCCGTCGATGACCACCACGGCGCCGACGGGCACCTCACTCGAGCTGGCGGCCACGGCCGCCAGCTCGAGGGCCCGCGCCATCGCCCGCTCGTCGGTCACGGCCTCGGTCGCCACGGTCTCGCAGCGTAGGGCGGGGTCGTGGGGTCAGCCCACCACGCCGAGGCCGTGGGCGAGCCGTTCGAGGAACGCGGCCTGGGCCGCGTTGATGCGGTCGCGAGCCTCGTCGAGGGTGAACCAGCCGGCCCGGTCGACCTCG
>JAGQSL010000196.1:4118-8731 GCA_020439525.1 Acidimicrobiales bacterium
TCGTCGTCGTCGGGGCCGTGCTCGCCCTTCGGGATCGACCAGGCGCCCAGGTCCTTCTTCGCCCAGAACGGGCCGCCGGGGTGCACCAGCAGGACCTCGAGGTGCCCGTCTCGACGTCGGTGCAGGAGCAGGCCGGCGCTCGTGCGGGCCATCAGGCGAAGGTCCGCACCAGCTCGAGCACCGACGTGGCGTCGGGGCCACTTGCGCGCAACCCGGTGTCGCCCGCGCGGGCGCGCTGGCCGGCCACCGTGCAGAGGTCGAGGGCCGAGCCCACGACCACGGTCGGGGCGTCGTCGTCGCCGAAGCGCCAGCGGCCGCCATCGGGGCCGACGAGGTCGAACGCCACCGCGCCCTGCAGCTCGCGCCCGGCGCGAGCGTGGGCGTAGGGGAGGGTCCGCCAGGCGAGGCGAGCCGTGTGCCACAGCCGGTCGGTGGGCGCCGGCGGAGGGCCGAACGCCACGGCGATGTCGCCCGTGTGGATCCACGTCTCGGTCAGTCGGGTGGTGGCGAGCGTCCTCGCCGCCAGCTCGCCGGCCACCCAGGTGACCCGGGCGTCGAGGTCGGCGGAGGCGAAGGCGGCGCGCTGAGCCTCCGCCGCTGCCTGCCACCGCTCTCTTGCCTCCTCGGGGCCCGTGCGCTCGCGCTCGACGAGGCGGGCGGCGAGGTCGTCGACGTCGGCGACCGGGCCCAGGTCGCCCACCGACGCGGCGTAGGCGTCGAGGCGGCCCTCCACGCTGGCCACCGCCATCTCGTCGGTCTGGGCGAGGTGCAGCAACACGTCGGCCACGGTCCAGCCGTCGCAGCGGGAGGCGGCGAGCAGGCCGGCTCCATCGAGCGGGTCGACCAGCGCCGCCAGCTCCTCGTCCTGGGCGCGCAGCGCGTCGAGGGGGTCCATCCGGCCAGTCTGGCCGAGCCAGATGGGTCGCATCCCGTGCCCTGGCCGGGCGGTCGGTCCTAGGGTGCGAACGCTCCGGTGCGGCGGTCCCGGAGGTCCGGGGGGACAGCCCACACCCGAGATCGGAGCGACCATGACCATCACCCGCACGCGCCCCGGCGCCCGGCCCCAGGAGCGGCTGGCCCGCCGCCGAGCCGGCGTCGCCCTCGCCGTCGTCTGCTGCGTCGGCCTCGGTGCCTGCCAGATCAGCTGGCGCCTCGGCACCACCCACGGCGCCATCATCGAGCCCGGTGCCGCCCGGGCCAGCATCGGCATCTGGCGGGCGCCCACCCGCCTGCTGGCCGACCTCGAGCAGTCCCAGGGGGTCGATCTGGTGCAGGACATCCTGTGCGCGTCGGGTCGCTTCCCGGTCGTGGCCCTCGAGGTCGGCGGGCGCGGGCTGTCGGTCGATCTCCTGAAGGCCAAGTGGTGCGGCTACGTGTACGGCGACGACGGCGACCTCCGCTCGGCGCTGCGCGACGCCCAGCGCGGCCGGACCGACGACTGCCTCGCCCTGACCCTCATCTCGGGCGGCGCGTACCGCGTCAACTGGACCCACAAGTCGGTGGGCTGCCGGACGGGATCGCTCGGATGAGCTCGACGCGGTGGATCGCGGCGGCGCTGGTCGTGGGCGCAGCGGTGCTCGGGGCGTGCGGCGGCGGTGGGAGCGAGGACCGGGCGATCGCCCGGGTCGGCGGTGCGTGCGACGCGATCGGCGTGGCGCATCGCGACCTGCTCGCCCCCGAGCACCTGACCTTCGCCGATCTGCTGCGCGACGACCCGTGGACCGTCACGGAGCGAGATGCGGTGGCAGCCGTGCGCGTGCTGGCGCCGACCGCCGATCCCGGTCGGTTCGGGCCGCTCCTCGACCACCTGGCCGCCCGCCACCGCGCCCTGGTCGACGGGAGCGACGAACCGGCCCCGCCCAGCGATCGCCTCCGGCGGCTGGCCCGCGAGCTCGACGAGGCGATCGAGGCGGGCGCGTGCGCGTAGGGCCTCAGGTCCGCCGAGCGCGGCCCGGGTTGGCGTCGAGGCCGGCGAAGCGGGCCGCGTCGCGGTCGCGCCGGTACGCCGCCACGACGCCGGCCAGCTCGTCGGGTGCCGAGCCGTGCAGGATCACGCCGTCCACGCCGAGGTCGAGCTGGGCGCGCACCGCGGCGGCGCACGCCGCGTCGGAGCCGGTGGCGGCGGGTGCCAACCACTCGGCGGGGATCAGGCCTCGGAGGTGCTCGAGCTGCTCGGGGGTGGCCGCCTGGTCGATCGCCCCGGGGAAGGTGGCGAACAGCTCGTCAGCACGCAGCCGGGCCAGGGCGCCGGGGTCCCAGCCGTTGGTGCGCACCAGCAGGTCGCCGTAGCCCTGGAGGTAGGTGGCGAGGCGTCCCACCGTGCGCTTGGCCACCACCTGCTCGTCGAGCGAGCTGGGGATGGTGGCGAAGCACGACCAGATGCGCACCGAGGCCGGGTCGCGGCCCGCCTCCTCGGCCGCTCGGCGAACCGTCGCCACCGCTCGGGCCGTGGTCTCGTCGGTGAAGAACGTGTGGAGCACGACGGCATCGAAGGCTCGTCCGGCGAGGGCCAGGCTCTGGGGCCCGAACGCCACCAGGAGGAGCGGGATGTCCTCGTCGAACGTCGAGTCGAGGTGCAGCACCGGCCACGAGCCGGCCGGCCCCTCGTGGCCGAAGATGGCCTCGCCCCGCCACAGCCGGCGCAGGAGACCGGCCACATCTTCGAGCTGCGCGGTGGTGATGGGTGCCAGTCCGTAGGCCGCCTGCAGCGGGGCGATGCCGCGACCCAGGCCGAGGGCGAAGCGCCCGCCCGTGAGCCGGTGGGCGGTGGTCGCCATCGACGCCGTCACCATCAGGTGGCGGGTGTTGTGGTTCGTGGCGGCGGTGGCGATGCCCAGGTGTCGGCTGGCGGCGGCGGCCGCCCCGCTCAGCACCGCCGCCTCCTTCACGTTGAAGCGCTCCGACAGGAACATCGATCCGAGCCCGAGCGCTTCGCCCGCCGCCGCCTCCTCGAGCAGGGGCGCCGGCGTCGGCGGGCCACCCGCCAGGCCGTAGAAGCCCAGCTCCGGGAGGGTCGATGTCTGGTCCGCGCCCATCGGCGGGCACGGTAGCGCTGGTCGCCGACCGCCACGCCGATGAACCACAACCCCTCCATCGGGGGAGCCGGCCCAACCCGCTCCTCCACGTCGCCACCGGTAGCGTCCCGTCCCGTGCAGAGCGAGGGAGGGGAGCGAGCAGGGCCCGTGCGCGTGGCCGTGGCCAACGACTACGACCTGATCGTGGCCGGGGTGGCCGACCTGCTGCGCGAGTTCGCCGACGACCTCGTGGTGTGCGATCGCCTGGTCCTCGGCGACCCGGTCTCGTGCGGCCCGCTCGACGTGGTCCTCTACGACACCTACGGACGCACCGGCGCGGCCGCCGAGGCCGTGCGGACCCTCGCCTCGCTCGACGAGGTGCGCCACGTGGCCGTGTTCTCGCTCGATGTCACCGCCGCACTGGTCCACGACGCCAAGGATGCGGGCGCCTCCGGCGTGCTCTCGAAGGCGCTCGGCGCCGAGCGCCTCCACGACGCGCTGCTCCGCATCGCCTCCGGCGAGGTCGTGGTGGCGGTCGACGACCTCGACGCCCCGACCCTGCTCGACCTGGACTGGCCGGGCAAGGACGATGGGCTCTCCGAGCGTGAGAGCCAGGTGCTCGTGCTGGTGGCCGAGGGGCTCACCAACAAGGAGATCGCCGCCCTCCTCTACGTGAGCGTCGAGACGGTGAAGACCCACCTGCGTCAGATCCTGTCGAAGCTGCGGCTGCGCAACCGGGTCGAGGCCACGGCCTACGTGTTCCGCACCGGCGCGTTCGCCCGCTACCAGCCGGCCACCCCCGACGACGCCGAACGGCCGCCGCCGGGGCGCTGACCGAGGCCATCGCTCCCCGAGGTCCCGGCGGAACCAGACGCCGCCGCCGGTAGGATCGACCGATGCCGACCCGCGTTCGAGCCGCCCTCGTGGCGGTTGCGGTGGGCCTGTTGGGCGCCTCGGCGCTGGTGGCCTGGACGGCACCCGTCAGCGCCACGCTCGCGGAGCACGCGGCCTCGGAGATCGAGCGGCGGGCGCCGTCGCTCGAGGCCTGGCAACCGAAGGTGCCCGCTCCGCTGCGCGCCGCGGTGGGCCGCAGCCCCCTGCTGCTCGCGGTCCTCGTCGGCGTCGCCGCCCTCGTGGCCTCCTGGGTGCCGGTCCGGTCGGATCCGACGCCGATCCTCGCGACGCGGCGGGCGTCGGCGCGCCCCTCCGTGCCGCGGGGCCCTCCCCTACCGACCTCCACGCCCCGCTAGGCACCGCCGGCGCGAGCCGGCCGGGCGGGGCACCCGATCCGCTGCGCCCTCGGCGCACCACCCGGAGGTCCCCGTGACGAACGACGATCCCACCGCGCGCCCTGCCGCGCCCATCCCTCGCCGGTTGCCCGGCGTCGGCCACCACCTCGACCTGCACGACGATACGGGCCGGCCCGTCCAGGCGGTCCGCCGTCGCGACGGCACCCTCGAGCTGCACGCCGAGGGGGCGGTCGTCGTGCTCGATGCGCTCTCGGCTCGGTCGCTCGGCGCGCTGGCGTCGGGCCACCTCGTGGTCCGCCCCGAGCTGCTCGAACGGGCCGACCGCGTGCTCGGCGGCCTCGAGCTCGAC
>JAGQSL010000197.1:0-383 GCA_020439525.1 Acidimicrobiales bacterium
CTCCGGGGAGGTGGGCGACGGGTCACATTCCACCACGCGCGAGGCTCGGGACATGGCCCTCGACCCCACCGCCGCCATCGCCAGCGTCGACGCCACCTGGGCCGACGACCTCCTGCCCGCGCTCATCGCCTACGTCCGCGCCCCGGCGCTGTCGCCCGCGTTCGATCCCGACTGGGCCGAGCACGGCCAGCTCGACGCCGTGGCCGGCGCCGCCGCCGACTGGGCGCGCGCCCGCCGCATCGCCGGGCTGCAGGTGGAGGTCGCCCACCTCCCCGGGCGCACGCCCCTGCTCTGGTTCGAGGTGCCCGCCTTCGACGGCGAGGCCCCCTCGTCGTCGAGCGGCGCCGACGACGACACCGTCCTGCTCTACGGCCACCTCGACA
>JAGQSL010000197.1:445-5487 GCA_020439525.1 Acidimicrobiales bacterium
TACGGCCGGGGCGGCGCCGACGACGGCTACGCCGCCTACGCATCGCTCGCCGCCATCGAGGCCGTCCAGGCCCACGGCGGCGCCCACGCCCGCTGCCTCGGCCTCATCGAGTGCAGCGAGGAGTCGAGCAGCCCCGACCTGCCGGCCCACGTGGCCGCCCTGGCCGAGCGCATCGGCCACCCGTCGCTCGTCGTCTGCCTCGACTCGTTCTGCGGCGACTACGAACGGCTGTGGGCCACCACGTCGCTGCGAGGCATGGTGCACGCCACCCTGCACGTCGAGGTGCTGGCCGAAGGCGTCCACTCGGGCACCGCCAGCGGGATCGTGCCCGACTCGTTCCGCCTCGCCCGCCGCCTCCTCGACCGCATCGAAGACCCCGACACCGGGCGCATCCTGGTGCCGGCGATGCACGCCGAGGTCCCCGCCGGGCGCCGCTCCGAGCTCGAGGCGGCCGCCGCCGACCACGGCCTCGGGCTCACCGCCCGCTTCCCCTACCTCGAGGGCCACGACGCCGCCGGCGCGGCGGTGGCCGACCCGCTCGCCCGCCTGGTGGCCCGCAGCTGGGAACCGACCCTCACCGTCGTCGGCGCCGACGGCCTCCCCGCCACCCGCGACGCCGGCAACGTGCTGCGCCCGTCGACCACCCTCGCGCTGTCGTTCCGGCTCCCGCCCACCGTCGACGCGCTCGGGGCCGCCCACGCCGTCGAGGTCGCCCTCACCCGCGATCCGCCCGCCGGCGCCACGGTCACCGTGCACGTGGACAGCGCGGAGGGCGGCTGGGACGCCGCGCCCACCGCGCCCTGGCTCGCCGACGCCGTCGACCACGCCAGCCGGGCCACGTTCGGCCGCCCGGCGAGCTGGATCGGCGAGGGGGGCTCCATCCCGTTCATGCGGCTGCTGGGCGACCGCTTCCCCGACGCCCAGGTGCTGCTCACCGGGGTGCTCGGGCCCGGCTCGAACGCCCACGGCCCCAACGAGTTCCTCGACCTGGCCACGGCGCGCCACCTCACGGCGTCGGTGGCGATGGTGCTCGACGCCCACGCCCGTCGCTGAGGCCGCGGCGGGTGCCGGTCAGCGCAGCGTGATCACCACGGCCGCCGCGGGCTCCTTCGAGCGGCCCACGAGGCGCTTGAGCCGTCCGCCGAGCTCGACGAGGCGGAACTGGATCCCGTACTTGCGCCGGATGGCCGCCACCGCGGCGTCGTGATCGGGGCCGTCGGTGACCACCTCGGCGGTGCCGTGGACCTCGGCGGTGCCGGCGGCCACCTCGCCGCGCATCGAGCACTCCTGGAGCGTCACGTCGGGGCGGTTGCCGATGCGCTTCGCCTTCCCCGAGGCGACGTCGGTGGTGAAGCCCACCCGCCCGTCGCCCAGCGGGGCGATCCACACCGGCGTGGCCACGCCCTCGCCGTCGCGGCGGAAGGTCGTGATCGACACGTAGCGGGCGTCGCCGATGTCCACGGGCGAGGAGGGTACCGCTCCCCCCTCCCGCTCGCTCGGGGGCCTAGAACGCCTCGCCGCCCGACGGTGCCGCCGGCTGGTCGAGCGCGGGCGCGGGGGCCGCCGGGGGCGCCACCGCTGCGGGTGGCACGTAGCGGTCGGCCTCGTCGGCCTCGAACAGCTTCCACGACGGGACCTGCACGAACCGGGCGAAGAGGTTGCCCGGGAACTGGCCGCGCCGGGTGCGGAGCACCTCGATGGCGTCGTTGTAGAAGCGCCGGGCCGAGGCCACCGCCTCCTCGGCGTCGGCGTAGCGGTGCTGCAGGTCGAGGAAGGCGTCGCTGGCGCGCAGGTCGGGGTAGGCCTCGGCGAGCGCGGCGGCGCGGCCCGCCGCCGCCCGCTGGCCGCGGTCGGCCGACTCGGCCGCATCGATGGTGGCATCGTCGGGCAGCTCCGCGTGGCCCGCCGGCGGGGCCGGCACGGTGCGCAGCTCGGCCACCAGCTCCTGCACCTGGCGCTCGTGGGCGCCGTAGCCCTCCACCACGGCGACGAGGGCCGGGATGAGCTCGGCGCGGCGCTGGAGGCTGACATCGATGAGCGACCAGGCCTTGGCGGCCTGCTCCTTCACCTCCACCTGGCGGTTGTAGTTGCGCTGGAGGGTGATGAGGGCGAGCACGCCGAGCTCGGCGAGCACCGTGGCGACGACCCAGCCCCAGCGGACCTCGTCGGTGAGGCTCGACGACGCCGCCCCCACGAACCAGGCCGACGCCCCGAGGCACACCGCCCCCCAGAGGCGGGCCGCCCAGGCGTTCGACGACGCGACCTGCGCCTCGGACTTGGTGGACACCAGCAGGTCCTCGCCGTCGTCTCCGGTGAGCTCGAGGCCGGGGCCGTCCGGGCGGGGCCGGGCGGTGCCCAGGAGGTAGAGCGGCGCGTCCACGGCGATCACCTGCTCGGTGACGCGGTTGCGGCCCGACAGCGCCGAGATGGGCGAGGCCGTGTCGGGCGTGGACGAGAACCAGCCCGATCGGGTCTGGGGCGGCTCGGAGAACGACGCGTCGGCGAGGCTCTGCTGGCGCTCGGTGGCGTCCTCGCCGATGAGCACCCACTGGCGCAGCTGCCAGCGCGAGTAAGGCGGGGCGAAGCGGTCGCCCAGCCCCTCCTGGAGCGACCGCACCGGCTCGAGCGAGGCCCGCCGCGGCCGCACGAGCACGCGTCCCGTGTCGTCCACGAGCCAGAACGGCGCCGCGGTCTGGCGCTTCTCGATGGTGACCCACTCGTGGTCGTCGCCCTGCTTGCGGTACTGCTCGAGCTCCCAGCTGAACCAGACGCACGGCGTCTGGGTGAACGGCGAGCGGAGCGGCTCGTAGAGCGGCTGGGCGGTGCCGACCACCTCGTTGCGGCCCACGAACACCCCCCGGCAGGTGGAGGTCGGCGTGTCGTCGATGGTCCACTTCTTCCGCCAGGCCCCGAGGCTGAGGACCGCGCCGAGCACCGCGGCACCGAAGGTGAGCAGCAGGACCATGGGAGGGTGGTCTACCAGCGCCGGGGCCGGTGGGCCGCGAGCCGACCCGTAGCATGGGCCCATGGCCGACCCCTCCGACGACCCCACCGAGCCCGCCGGGCCCGAGATCGTCGAGGGCCAGGGGGACGAGGCCGAGATCGTGGCGGGCGACCGCCACGGCGACGCGCACCACGGCTCCAAGGCCGTCCTGGCCGCGCTCGCCGCCAACCTCTCCATCGCCATCGCCAAGTTCTTCGCGTTCACCGTGACGGGCTCGTCGTCGATGCTCGCCGAGTCCATCCACTCCGTGGCCGACTCGGGCAACCAGGGGCTGCTGCTGCTCGGCGCCCGCCGTTCGAGGAAGGCGGCCAACCTCGAGCACCCGTTCGGCTACGGGCGCGAGCGGTACTTCTGGGGCTTCGTCGTCGCCCTGGTCCTGTTCTCGCTCGGCTCGCTCTTCGCCATCTACGAGGGGCTCCACAAGCTCGAGCACCCCGAGCCCATCGAGCGCCCCGAGTGGGCGCTCGGCGTGCTCGCCTTCGCCATCCTCGCCGAGGGCCTCTCGTTCCGCACCGCCGTGCGCGAGGCGCGCGGCCAGAAGGGCGCGTCGTCCTACTGGCAGTTCATCCGACGAGCCAAGAGCCCGGAGCTGCCGGTCGTGCTGCTCGAGGACTTCGGCGCGCTCATCGGCCTGACCCTCGCCATCGGCGGCGTGTCGATGGCCGTCGTCACCGACGACGGCCGCTGGGACGCCTACGGCACCTTGAGCATCGGCGTGCTCCTCGGCATCATCGCCATCGTGCTGGTGGTGGAGATGAAGAGCCTCCTCATCGGCGAGTCGGCCAACCGCAAGGACGTCGAGGCCATCTGCGCCGCCATCGAGTTCGATCCCGACGTGCTCCGGGTCATCCACCTGCGCACCGAGCACCTCGGTCCCGACGAGCTGCTGGTGGCCACCAAGGTCGAGTTCCAGCACGAGCTGAAGGTCGCCGAGGTGGCGGCGACGATCGACCGGGTGGAGCGATCGATCCGCGCCGGCGTGCCCGCCGCCCGGCTCATCTTCATCGAGCCCGACGTGCACGACGAGCACCGCGAGCGCACGTTCGTCACCGAGCACACCGGCCACATCGACCCCGACGACCCGCGCTACGAGGCCATCACCGGGCACCGACCCGAGGGCGAGGAGCCCCTCTGGTCGTGATCCCTCGGCCCCGGCCCGATTCCCGACGAGTTCGGTCGGGAATCATCGGTCCGGTTGCTACGTTGGACGGTCCCGCACCATCCGCTCCACCGAGGGACACGACATGGCAACGCTGCGCCTGGGCGACGACGCCCCCAACTTCACCGCCGACACCACCGAGGGCCGCCTCGACTTCTACGACTGGAAGGGCGACAGCTGGGCCGTCCTCTTCAGCCACCCGAAGGACTACACGCCCGTCTGCACCACCGAGCTGGGCCGCGTCGCGGGGCTCAAGCCCGAGTTCGACGCCCGCAACGTGAAGGTGATCGGCCTGTCGGTCGACACCTCCGACAGCCACGAGGGCTGGTCGCAGGACATCGAGGACGTGACCGGCAACGCGCTGAACTTCCCGCTCATCGCCGACCACGACAAGACGGTCGCCGACCTCTACGACATGATCCACCCGAACGCGTCCGACACGATGACCGTGCGCTCGGTGTACGTGATCGGCCCCGACAACAAGGTGAAGCTGCAGCTCACCTACCCGGCCTCCACGGGCCGCAACTTCGACGAGCTGCTCCGCGTCATCGACTCGCTCCAGCTCACCGCCCAGTACAAGGTGGCCACCCCCGCCGACTGGCGCGACGGCGACGACGTGATCATCGGCTCGGCCGTCTCCGACGAAGAGGCCAAGGAGCTGTTCCCGGGCGGCTGGGATGCCAAGAAGCCCTACCTCCGGGTGCTCCCGCAGCCCAACAAGTAGCCTCCACCACAACGACAGCCCGCCGCCGCGGCGGGTCCCACGGAGGGCGGCGCGGGGCGCCGCCCTCCGGCGCGTCCGGGCTCAGCCCACGGGCGTGCGGAGGGCGAGTGCGAACGCCCGCCGCCAGCCCTCGGCCTCGAGGCCGAGCTTGGCCA
>JAGQSL010000198.1 GCA_020439525.1 Acidimicrobiales bacterium
ACGATGGCCCGGGCGATCCGGGCGGCGAAGCGCTCGTCGGCGTTGCGGCGCAGGAGGGCCGCGAGGTCGTGCTCGCCCAGCCCGTTCACGACCTCGGCCGCAGACGGCCCGGTGGAGCGGTCCATCCGCATGTCGAGCGGGGCCTCGTGGCGGTAGGAGAACCCCCGGTCGGCATCGTCGAACTGCGGGGAGCTGACGCCGAGGTCGAAGAGGACCCCGACGATCGGTTGGCTGGCGGCGCCGGCCGCGGCGACCACCGTCGCCAGCTGGTCGAAGCGGGCGTGGTGTGCCTCGGCCCGGTCGCCGAAGGGGGCGAGCCGGGCCTGCGCTGCGGCCAGAGCGCTCCGGTCGCGATCCAGTCCCAGGACCCGGAGGTCCGGGCGCGACTGGAGCACGGCCGCCGCATGGCCGGCGCCGCCGAGGGTGGCGTCGACGACGGTGCCGGCCGGGACGGTGGCGAGCAGCTCCACCACCAGGCCGACCAGCACGGGGTCGTGGACGAAGGGTCGGGGTTCGGTCATCAGGGCCGCCATGGGGAGCTCACGCCGTCCCCGTGGGCAGGCCGCCGTGGCCGTCGAGCAGGAGGTCGAGGTCGCCCATCTTCTGGGCCTCGACCTCGTCGAAGCGGCGGGCCGGCCACAGCTCGATGCGCTCGATGGCACCGGCCAGCACGACCTCGGCCTCGCCCTCGATGCCGATCCGCTCGCGCAGCTCGGGCGGCACGACGAGGCGGGCCTGGCGATCGACCGACACGCGCGGCGCGGCCTTGAAGAAGCGCTGGCGGACCTCGGGGTCGACCACCCCGCTGCCCTGCTGGGTCACCACGGCGTCGACCATCACCTCGAAGCCCTGGGGGGCGAACAGGTGGAGGCAGTCGGTCCGGCGCGGGAGCACGTGGGCGTGGCCGGCGCTGACGAGCGGCCCGCGGAGCGCCGCGGGCACCACGAGGCGGCCGCTCGCCTCCAGCCGGGTGCGGTAGGTGCCGGCGAACGCGTCGTGGCCGAAGACGTTGGCGCGCGGCGGGGCGCCGACCTCCGCCTCTACGGCTCCCCCCGTCGCTCCCTCCGCTTCCATTGGGCGCCACTCTATTCCAAATCCTTCCGCTGACAAGCCGGAACGTGCGTTCGACGGGGGTCGACGGCCGACGGCGGCGCCGCCGCGGCCCTCGGCGAGCGCCAGGCGGGGCGCGCCGGGCTGCGCCGCGCTCCGGCGGGCGGGGCCACGGCGGCGGCGAGGGCGCGCACGACCTCGCCCGACGCCGGGCCCGCGACGACCCGATCGGCGCTCCCGCCCAGGGCGGCGGTGCCCACCGCCACGTCGGCGAGGGCGCGCGACGCACCCGACCGCTGCTCGGGCGCGAGCGCCAGCAGCTCGACCAGGCGGTCGGGATCCCAGCGGTGCAGGAGCGCGCACTGGAACCGGGCGTGGCGCCGGGTGCGACGCTGGGAGATGCCCACGAGCTTGCGGCCGCCGACGGTGACCTCGCCCGGCCCCAGGCCGGCGAAGCAGACGAGCGGCGAGAGCGAGGTGCGCGCCAGGCCGCCCCGGTGCACCGAGAGGTCGGGGAGCTCGAGGCCGAGCGACGCCAGGGCGCCGGCCCAGGCGACGCCCAGCCATTCGAACGATCGCCCCACGTCGTTGCGCCAGCGGGGATCGGTGCGGGGCAGGAGCACGTCGACCCACGTCACGTCGCCGGGCACGAGCAGCACCGCTCCCCCGCCGCTGCGCCGGCGCACGACCTCGACGCCCGCCCGCTCGGCGGCCCCCCGGTCGACGACGTCGTCGGGTTGGGTGCTGCCCAGCACCAAGGCCGGGCGCTGCACCTCGAACCACCAGAGGCGCACCGCATCGATCGGGGGCACGTCGCGCCCGTGGAAGTCGCTCGCCGAGCCCTGCCACCGCTCGACGGCGGCGGGCGGGCGGCTCACGGCCGGAGGTCGACCCGCTCGACCGTGACGGCTCGCAGGTGGTCGTCCACGGGCGCGATGCCGATCCCCGGCCCGGTGGGGACCCGCATGCGGCCGTTCCCGTCGAGCCCGAGCGCCTCGGTGACGTCGACGTCGACGTAGCTGAGCGAGGGCCCGAGGTCGGTGGGGAGCGTCGTGGTGGGCTGGGCCGCCACGGCCAGCGCGGTCGCCCGGCCGATGCCGGATCCGGCGCCTGTGATCAGTGCCACCTTGCCTTCGAACTGTCGGGTCATGCTGCTGCTCCTTTCTTCATCTGCAAACCGTTTGCGCGCTCAGATTGGGTGTCTATCCGGAGATTCCTAATTCTCAAAAATGATACCGACTCGATAATGGCACATCGTTCACGAACCACGAAGCGGCGCAGGGCCATGTGT